>SKTG01000177.1 GCA_007118045.1 Nitriliruptoraceae bacterium | reverse complement strand
TTGCCCAGGATGTTGGTCGAGTACCACCCGTGCATCCCCAGCATCCGGGCCTTGAACATCGGGGCGAGCACCGTCTTGACCATCGTCTGCCCGGTCTTGAAGTCCTTGCCGCAGATCGGTACGCCCTGCTGCGAGGCGAAGGTACGCAGCGCCGGCGTGTCGACCGTCAGGTTGGGCGCACCGTTGGCGAACGGGACACCCTCGAGCAGGGCGGCGTAGGCGTAGAGCATGGAGGGGGTGATCGCGGGGTCGTCGGCGTCGATCGCGGCGTCGAAGCTGGCGATGTCGGCGTGTTGCGGGCCGGGCTCGACGTAGACCTCGGTCGAGGCGCACCAGATCATCACCATGCGGTCGCACTCGTGCTCCTCCCGGAAGCCGCGCAGGTCGTCGCGGATCCCCTCGAGCAGGGCTCGTTTCGACCGCTGGGCCTTCACGTTCGGCCCGTCGAGGTTCTTGACGTAGCCGGCCTCGAACGCGGCCGACATCGGCTCGATCCGGCGGAGCGTCTCCGCGATCGGCTCGAGGTGGCGCGCGACGTCCAGCACCCCCGCCTTGACCGCCGAGATGTAGGCGTCGTCCTCGAACGGATCCCACGCACCGAAGACGATGTCGTCGAGCTCGGCGAGCGGCGCGAACTCCCGGATGGCCGGCGCCCGTTCCTCGGTCCGCTTGCCCAGGCGGATCGTGCCGAGCTGGGTCAGGGACCCGACGGGCTCGGCCATCCCCTTGCGGATCAGCTCGACCCCGGCGATGAACGTCGTCGCCACGGCACCCAGACCCACGCACACCACCCCGAGCGGCCCGTCGGCGGAGGCGACCTCCGGGGTACCCAGCACGGGCGACGTGGCCTCGCTCGGATCGGTATGCACGCAACAGCCCCTGCGTCGATGTGTCGTGGTCGCAACGTCCCCGCCGGCAGCCTAGTTGGCCGCCTCCGCCCGTCGGTTCCCACCACGTGCGGTGGCGATCCGCGCGCCCGCCACCGGCGGCGCACCCGGCCGAGGGTTCACAGCTCCTCGATCGCGCCCTCGACGGCGAGCTTCAGCTCCGCGAGGTGATCGTCGCGCAGCGCGGCGCCCTCCGCATCGCGCACGAAGAACACGTCCACGACCTCGTGACCGAGGGTCTGGATCCTCGCCACGATGACGTCGAGCTCGAGCTCCGCCAGGGCCGTGGAGATGGCGTAGAGCACGCCGAGCCGATCCCGCGTGCGCACCTCGACGACCGTCGATCGCCCCGAGGGGTCGAGCTCGGTGGTCAGGCTGGTGGCCACCTCGGGCAGTTTCGCGAGCCGGTTCGCCTCCGAGCGCGCCTTGCGGGTCACCCGGGCGCGCACGGCCAGGCGCCCAGCGGCAGCGTCGTCGAGATCGCCCTCGACCCGCGCCCACCACGAGCCTCCGGCTCCCTGGGGCGGCTGAACCTTGAAGGTGTCGACCGCCAGACCGTCGTCACGCACGAACGCGTCGGCGGCCAGGATCGAACCGCCGTGCATCGCCATGACGCCGGCGACCTTCGCGAACCAACCGGGATGGTCCAGCGCGACGACGTCGAGCTCGTCGACACCGACGAGGCCGTCCGGGTCGTCCTCCCCCGGGGTCACCCGTGTGCGCACCTCCGTCGGGCCCGGGCGTGAACGCGCCATCAACGAGTGACGCACCACCGCTCGCGGTGACACGGCCGCGGCGTACCGGGACGGCAGCAGCGCCAGGTGTTCGCGGACCGCGTTCGGGTCCGCGCCGAGCTCGGGCGCGAGTCGTTGCGCAGCATCGGCGGTCACCACGGCGCCGTCGGCGACCTCGTCCGGGTGGGTTCTCTCGAGCACGGCTCTCACCTTCGTGACCAGGCTGCTGACCATCGACGCCGTCCAGTCGCTCCAGGCCGTCGGTCCGGTGGCACGACCGTCGGCGATGGCCAGCAGGTGCAACGCCGCGAGCGTCGACGGGTCCTCGACCCGGGCGGCGATCTCCTCCGCCAGGGCCGGGTCGGCCACGTCACGCTTGCGCGCCGCGTCGGGCAGCAGCAGATGCAACCGCGTCAACCTACCCACCGTGGCCACCGTGGCCTGACGCGCCCCCATGCGCCGAGCCATGGCCTGTGCCAACGGCACGCCCGTCCGATCGTGCGGCTCACCCAGCGCCTTGCCGACGTCGTGCAGCAGCGTGCCGAGCAGCAGCGCCTCGCGGTCCTGGACCTCCGCGAGCGTCTCCGCGGCCCGGTGGTCGCGTCGCACCAACTCGCCGAGTTCCGCCGCCGCGTGCCACGCGTGGCGGTCGAGCGCGAAACGGTGGTAGGGGTTGCGCTGCGGCCGGCCCCGCAACGGCGCCCACTCGGGCAGCCAGGCGGTCCACACCCCGACCTCGTCGAGCTCGGCCAGGGCCGGCAGCGCGATCCGACCCCGCCACAGCGTCGTGACCAGGCGGTCACGGGAGGTGTCCGACCAGGTCCAGGGCGACCCGCCGTCCTCCTCACGGGCGCGTTCGACCCGGTCGCGCAGGCGCGCCGCGCTCCCGCGGTCGAGCACGGCACCGGTCTCGGCCAGCCCGACGAGCAACCGCCCCGCCAGGTCCGGTTCGTCCACGGGCGTGTCGATCGGGATGCGCAGCACCCCGTCGACCAGCTCGAAGCCGTCCACGTGGTGCTGGGTGGGTCGTCCACGGCGTCGCTGACCGCGGGCCAGGTCCGCGTCGATGAGCGCCCACGCTCGCCGATGGGCGTGGTCGACGGTACGAGCGGCGAGGTAGAGCTCCGTCAGCAACCCGTGAGGAGCGAGGTGTCGCGCGTCCTGGTCCCGGAAGCCGAGGCGCGCCGCCACCTCGTCCTGGAGGTCGATGCGCAGCACCTCGGCGGGATCGTCGACCCCCCGACCCGAACGCTCGCTGGCGCTCAGGTGCAGCGCGACCCGGGCGGCCAGCAGCCGCTCCTCCGCGGCGGCCAGGCGCGGCCGATCCGGGGCGCCGAGGTAGCCGGCGGGGACCAGCGGGTCCAGCCCGGTCGCGCCGACCAGTGCGGCCGACGCCCAGCGCAGCGACTGCACGTCACGCAGGCCTCCCGCCCCGTTCTTCAGGTCGGGTTCGAGCACCTCGGCCGCATCGCCCGCACGAGCCCGTCGACGCCGGTCCGCCCGGCTGAGCGCGTCGAGGAAGCGCGAGCCCCGACGACGCAGCCGTCGGATCACCTCCGTACGCACCAGCTGCGCCAAGCCCTCGTCCCCTGCCACCGTCCGCAGGTCGAGCATCGCCGTGGCGGCATCCACGTCGTCGACGGCGTCGAGCGACTCGCGCCGGTCCCGGACCACGTAGCCCACCGTGGCGCCGGCGTCCCAGAGCGGGTAGATCACCGTTCGGACCAGCTCCTCGAGCACCGGGGGCGCGAGCCGGTCGTGCAACAGCAGCAGGTCCAGGTCGGAGTTGGGACAGAGCTCGCGACGGCCGTACCCACCGATGGCGACCACCGCGAAACGGTGCTCGAGGAGCAGCGGGGCGGCCAGCTCGCCCAGGGCGCTGTCGACCGCGTCGCTCCACGCGAGGCACCAGCCCCGACCGGGGGGCGGGCCGTCGCGGCGCAGGTCATCGCGAGCGCTCACGAGCGACGCCGCCGTGCCCGCCGGGTCGCTCAGGATCGTGGACACGGCTCCGACTCCCCCTGGCGGCGCTGCCCCGGAGCGTGCGCCGGGGGGCCGGGCCTCAGATCGCCTCCACGTTCTCCTCGCCGGTGCGGATGCGCACGATGCGATCGACACCGGTGACGAAGACCTTGCCGTCGCCCACCTGGCCGGTCTGCGCGTGCTTGACGACCGCATCGATGACGTCGTCGACCTGGCCCGTGTCCGCCAGGATCTCGAGCTTGACCTTCGGCACGAACTCGACGGTGTACTCGGCGCCCCGGTACACCTCGGTGTGGCCGCGCTGCCGTCCGTAGCCACGCACCTCGGTGACCGTCAGGCCCTGGACACCGAGCTCCTGGAGCGCGTCCTTGATCTCGTCGAGCTTGTGCGGCTTCACGATCGCTGTGACCAGCTTCACGACATCCTCCTCGCCGTCCCGCGGCTCGGGACCCTGCTGCGAACGACCCCGCGCCGGGTGACGCCAGGGGTGGCGTGCGGGGTACGGGCCGTCTCGGCCGACCCGTACCCCTGGGACGCTCGTGCGTCCGCGACCCGGGGATCGTCGCCGGCCGGTGTCTCCCGGTGGTGTCGTGATCGTTTCGGGTCCGTTACGCCGCTCCCGTGGTCCGTGGCGGTGGCATCGGGCGCGGCGGACACGGCGCGCTTCGTCGGCCTCGGGGTCGGACGTGGGTCGTCGTCAGTCGACCTCGCTGCCGAACACGGCGACGGACGCGGTGAAGCCGTGCAGGTAGCTGCGCTGCCCCACCGGGCCGATCTCCCCGGCGCAGAACGCCCCGATCACGCCCGCGTCGCTCGCCAGCATCGATCCGACCGCCTCCACGTCGTGGTCCGGCTGCCCGAACAGGGCCGCCCCACGCCCCGTGCAGCTGAACAGCAGCGCTCCAGCGGCACCACCGAAGGGGGCCAACCGGCGGCGCAGGTCGTCGTCCGCGGACGCGGCGTCCCGGACCTGGAACTGCACGGTCCGTCCGACCGGCACCCGGTCACCGACGGTGA
>SKTG01000260.1 GCA_007118045.1 Nitriliruptoraceae bacterium | reverse complement strand
TCCAGAGCGGCCTTGCTGGCCGCGTAGGCCCCCCACCCCGCCGCGGCCTCGACGGCCACGTCCGAGGTCACGTTGACGGCCACCCCGGCACTCGACCGGAGTACGGGCACGAGGGCGGAAAGCAGCGCCGTGGGCGCCAGGGTGTTCACCTCCAGGACGTGCCGGAAGGCTTCGAGCTGGAGTTGCTCCAGGCGAGGTGGTGGGGAACCTCCGAGCACGCTGGCGTTGTTGATCAACAGATCGAGACGCCCCGCGGATGCGACCTCGGCCACCAGCCGCCCACGGTGTTCGGCGTCCGTGACGTCGCCGGGGACGGCCACCATGCGGTCGCCGGCGCCACCGGCCACGCTCGTCGCGGCCGAAGCCAGCGCTTCGCCGTCGCGAGCGTCGCCGATCACGGTCCAACCGCGCTCGACGAGTGCACGGGCGGTCGCGAGACCGAAGCCGCGTGAGGCACCGGTCAGCACTGCGGTCGGCATGGTTGGGCTCCTGGGTCGTCGTGTCCGTCCCCGAAGGACGAGGTGGAGCGACGGTAGAAGCTGAAGTAAGCTTCAAGTCAAGACCCGATACCCGGACCCGAACGCGGAGGACCCGTCACCCCGACCGAGGTGGTGACGCACGACAGGAGGACGTCGGTGGGGGAGCGTGATCTCATGAGCGTGGGTCAGGTGGCCGAGCGGAGCGGGATGGCCACCTCAGCGTTGCGCTACTACGAACGCGAGGGGCTGATCGCGGCGACGCGCAACACCGGTGGCCACCGCCGCTTCGAACCGGTCGTCCTGCGGCGACTGGCGTTCATCCGCGCGGCACGACACGTCGGCCTCTCGCTCGACGAGATACGGGAGGCGCTCGGTTCGTTGCCGGAGGATCGAACGCCGACCAAAGCCGACTGGACGCGGCTGTCGCGTTCGTGGCGGAAGCGTCTCGATGCGGAGATCCAGGCGCTGGAGGCGCTGCGCGACGGACTGGACGGCTGCATCGGGTGCGGCTGCCTCTCGCTGCGCACGTGCGCGCTGGCCAACCCGGGGGACCGGCTGGCCGAGCGCGGGCCGGGTGCACGGCACCTCCCCGAACCGCTGCGTGCCGAGGAGGCCTGACGCTCGATCCGGTGAGACGCCCATGCTCAGCCGGTGACCGCGGCCTGATCGAAGAACGCCAGCTCGCGACGCATCGCCGTGCGGTAGTGCGAGGCGACGACGTCGCTGCCGTCGTCGTGCTCGTCCAACAGGGCACCCATGCGATCGGCGAGCGCGTGGAACTCGGGATCGGCGTACGCCTCGACCCACTCGTGGTACGGACCGGCCGGATCGGCGTCGGCTGAGAGTTCGTGGCCGAGGTGCGCGTACAGGCGCATGCACGGGGTCATGGCGGCGAGGACGTGGCCCACGGGCTCGCTCCACGCCACGCGGAGCAGGAAGTCGGTGTAGGCCAGCGTGGCGTCGGAGGGCCCGGCGTCCAGCCGGGCGCCCCACCGCCTGGCGTAGCCCTCGTGGAGCCGCAGTTCCTCGAAGACCCCGTCGAGCAACGCACGCAACGACGTCATGCTCCCGGCGTCCGGTGCCTTCGCCAGGGCGAGCGCGTAACCGCGGGCGAAGCTGTCGAGGAAGAAGGCGTCCTGTTCGATGTAGAAGACGAACGACGCCCGGTCGAGCCGACCGCTGGCGATGCCCTGGACGAACCGATGTTCGAGGCAGGCGGTGGCGATGTCCTCGTTGGCGGCCCAGAGCGTGGCGGCGCGACCGATGATGGCTCCTGAGACGGCGGGTTCGGAAGGCTAGCGATACGGCGTCGGTACACCGACACCCCGCGGAGACCGCCCGTCACCCCTCGGCGTGCGCTTCGATCGTGGTGACCGGGAGGTCGGTCATCCGGCCGACCTTGCTCGGCAGGTCCATCTTCAGCCACCGTGAGCTCGTTGCCGGCAGCGTGGAGATGATGATCTCGTCGAAGTCGCGACCGTCCAGGACGTGCTCGACCGCAGCTGCCGGGTCCTCGTCACCGACCTCGCCGTCGGCCGTCCCACCCAGCGAACGGATGCGGTCGAGCATCAGCACCAGCCGCTGCTCGGCCCGTCGTTGCGCCTCCGTGAGAGCCTCCTCGTACTGCCGGTCCCGCTCCTCCATCAGCCTGCGCATCTCGTCGATCTGCGAGAGTGTGAGCCCATCGAGGGGGAAGCCCTGCAGCGAGTCCGCGGCCTCGTGCTTCGGGGCGGTGGTCGGCACGAGCACGTAGAAGTCGTCGTGGCCCTGCCCGATGCGGTCCGAGATCGTGCGGTCGAGCTCCGCGCCTCCCAGGGTCTGGTTGGCGACGACCAAGCGTTGACCCATGGTGGACCCTCCTCGCTCCGCGAGTGTCGCCGCCACCCGCGGGTGAGGTCAAGGGTGTCGCCTCCCCGGTTCAACCGAGGGCGATCTCCACGGCGTCGAGCTCCTTCGAGGGTGTGGCGACGAGCGTGTGGTCGAACCGGTCGACCTCGAGGCTGAGCCGCAGGTCGGCCTCCGGCGCCCAGTCGGGACCGCCCGGACCGAAGTACCGCCCGGCGTCGGAGACCGGTACCCGGTCCAGGAACGGCACCGGATCGGGATCGTGCCCGAGCACCCTCGCGGCGATCAGCTCAGCGGCTGCCAGGTCCTCGTCACCGTCGCGTCCGAGCGACGCGCCGGTGATGACGAAGCTGATGCGAGCCGGCGCCGCCGACCGCAACCGCCTGGCCGTCGCTGCGGCCGTGACGAACGACGCAGCGAGCACCAGACCGCTGCCGATCGTGCGGGCCAGACCCTGCGTCCCGGCGGACGTGCGGTGCACCACGGTGGCGTCCGTCAGGTCCTGACCGGCCACCTCCGACGGCGAGTTGCCCAGGTCGAACCCCGCCACGGGCGCACCCCCCTGTTCGCCCGCCAGCAGGGCGTGGGGGAGGTATTCGTCGCGCAGCGCGACGGCGCCATCCAGCGTGTCGACGGCCAACAGACGCGCGGCCCCCCGATGGAACAACCACGGTTCGACCGTGAAGGCCCGCAGCACGTCGATCACGACCACGGCCTCGTCGGGTCGTGCATCGGCCAGATCGACGTAGCGGATGGCGGTCACGCCGGGGTCCCGAGGCGCTGGTCGTCACCCCGTCCCGTCAGGAACCGACGGAGGCGGCGGTCGGCGTCCACCAGGGCGTCGACGGGGACGAACTCACCGCGCTGGTGTGCCTGCGCGGTCAGGCCGGGGCCGTAGTTGAGAGCTGGCACGCCGATCTCCGCGAAGCGGGCGACGTCGGTCCAGGCCTGCTTCGCCGCCACCTCGGCACCGATCGCGTCGACGAAGGCGCGTACCACCGGATCCTGCAGGCGGGGCGGGGCGCCGGGAACCCGGTCCACGACGGTCACCTCGGCCCGGTCGCCGACCCACGCGCGCAGCTCGGCCTCCGCGTCGTCGAGGTCGCGCGAGGGCGCGAACCGCAGGTTGAGGTTCACCATGAACTCACCCGGCACGATGTTGCGCACCGGTGCGGTGGTCGGGGCCGCGTCGGGCCCGAGGCCCGGCGTCCAGGCCTGCGTCGCCGACCAGACATCGTGGTAGGTGATGCCGTCGACCTCGACGGCGGCCACGTGGTCACGATCGAGCTCGGTCAGCAGTGGGCCCGCCTGGGTCAACGCGTTGCGGCCGTGCCAGGGGCGCGCCGAGTGCGCCTGCTGGCCCCGGAAGGTCAGCACGGCGTGGAGCCCCCCGAGGCAGCCCAGCTGCACCTGGCCGTCGGTGGGTTCGAGCACGACCGCCAGAGCGGCCTCACGCAGCCACGGCACGGCAGCGAGGACGTCGCGCAGCTCGTTCGAGTCCGCCGCACCCTCCTCGCCGGCGTAGAGCACCAGGACCAGTTCGTAGGGCGAGTCCCGGCGCAGCTGCTCGTCCTCGAAGGCCCGCATGGCGATCACGTTGCCGGCCTTCATGTCGGATGCGCCGCGACCGATCACGACCCGCCGATCCGCGTGCGTGGCGAGCCTGGGCTCGCGGTCGTCCTCGGTCGGCGGCACGACGTCGAGGTGGCCCACCAGGAGCACCACCGGCCGTGCCGTGTCCCGTGCGGGCCCACCGATGACCAGGCTGTGGCCGATCCTCTCGACCGGTTCGCCGAGCTGGCGGTACCGGTCGGCCGTGGCGTCGGCGATCGGTCCCTCCTCACCGGTGACGCAGACGTGCCCGCAGTGCTCGAGCAGCCTCGTCACCAGCTCGTCGCTCAGGGACACGGAGGCCTCGTCCTCGGTCGGGCTCACGTGCTCAGTCGTTCGCGTGCAGCGCGGCGTTGAGGCCGCCCCAGTCGCCGGCAGCGCCCTCGCGGGGCAGGGCGACGACCCGCCCCGTCTGCGAATCGCGACGGAACAGCAGGTCGTCGCCGCCGGAGAGCTCCGACGCCTTGACGACACGCTCGTCCGGAAGGGTCACCTTGGTGCCGGCGGTGAGGTAGAGCCCCGCCTCGACCACGCAACGGTCGCCGAGCGAGATGCCGAGTCCGGCGTTCGCGCCCACCAGGCAGTTCTCTCCGATGCGGATGACCTCGGAGCCGCCGCCCGAGAGGGTGCCCATGATGGACGCCCCGCCCCCGACGTCGGAACCGTCACCGACGACGACACCCGCGGAGATGCGGCCCTCGACCATCGAGGCCCCGAGGGTGCCCGCGTTGAAGTTCACGAAGCCCTCGTGCATCACGGTCGTACCGGGGGCCAGGTGCGCGCCGAGCCGGACGCGGTCGGCGTCCGCGATACGGACGCCGGTCGGCACGACGTAGTCGCTCATCCGGGGGAACTTGTCGATGCTGGTCACCCGCACCTGCCGGCCGGACGAGATCAGTCCCAGCCTCAGGCGTTCGAAGTCCTCCGGATCGCACGGACCCGCGTCGGTCCACACGACGTTGCTGAGCTGCCCGAACGCGCCGTCGAGGTTGGCGCCGTGGGGCTGCACGATCCGGTGCGAGAGCAGGTGCAGCCTCAGGTAGACGTCCGTCGCGTCGACGGGCGCGGCCCCGAGGTCCTCGATGAACGTGACCACGGGGACCTTGCGGGTCCGGGTCGAGGCGGCGGTGACCGCGTCCGAGGTGACGCCGGCGACCGCCGCGGCGACGGGGTCGTCGGCACGCAGCTCGGCACGATCGAGCACGCTCGCGTCGAGCTCGTGGGTGGCCGTGCCACTGCGGTGGCCCAGTGCTTCGGCGAGCGCCACGGCGGCGCCGACGTCGCCTCCGGCCGCCACGACGGGGAACCACGTGTCGAGGGTCTTGTCGGCATCGACCGTGCGGGTCGCGAGGCCGATGCCGATCGCGGCGAACTGGGTCATGGTCTGGTCCACGGCGGGCTCGAGAGGCGGGGCTGATCGGCGGCGCGACGCCGCCGAGGTGCGGCGCAGCCTACCCAGCTGCCAGACTGGTCCCGGAGGGCGTGACCGGCGGTCGGTGACGCGGGCCACGTCGGAGGGCGTCGATGCCGAGGTCGGGGCGGCGGCCGCGCGACCACCCGTTCCTGGCGGGTCCGGGACCGCTGGCCGTCGCGCATCGGGGTGGGGACATCGGTGGAGGGCGCGAGAACACCATGGCCGCCTTCCAGGCTGCGGTCGACCAGGGGTTCCGTCACCTGGAGACCGATCTCCACGCGACCCGGGACGGGGTCCTGGTCGCCTTCCATGACGAGACGCTGGATCGGGCCACGGACCATCGGGGGCCGATCGCAGCGACCACGGCCGCCGAGCTGGCCCGCGTCCGGGTGGCCGGGCGGGACCCGATCCCGCGGTTCGACGAGCTGCTCACGAGCTTCCCCCACGTCTCCTGGAACCTCGACCTCAAGGACGACCGCGTCGTCGCCCCCTTCGTCCGGCACGTCGTCCGGGACCCCGGCCTGCTCGCGCGGTGCTGCGTCGGGTCGTTCGACGATGCCCGCCTGTCCGGGGTCCGTCGAGCCGTCGGGCCGGCGCTGCTCACCGCGGCCGGGCCGCGGGAGGTGCGTCTGGTGCGGCTGCTCTCGCTCGCCGGGCCGCTGACGCCGGCCGTCCCCCTGCGTGCCGACTGCCTCCAGGTGCCGGTGCGCTGGGGTCGCTGGCCGGTGATCGACGGACCGTTCCTGCGAACGGCCCGCCGTCTCGGTCTGCCCGTCCACGTGTGGACGATCAACGAGACCGAACAGATGCGCCGCCTGCTCGATCTGGGAGTGGACGGTCTGGTCACCGACCGGACGGCGACGCTTCGCCGCGTCCTGCTCGAGCGGAGGGAGCGGGAGCAGGGGGGCGCTCAGGAGCTGCGGTAGCGTTCGCACGGTCCGGGAGCTCGCGTTGAACGATCGACCTGCTCGACGACCGTCCGACGTCGGACGGTCCGAGGAGCCTGCCACCACGCCCGAGCCGTCCGTCGCGGACGGCGAGCAGGCGTTGCCCCTCCTCGGCGAGGACGCGGACGGCGCACCGCTCGAGGAGGTCGTCACCGAGCGGCCGCTGGAGGCCGTCGAACCGCTGCGGAGCCCCTGGGCGCTGGGCGGGACCGCGATCGCCGGTGCGGCGATGGGCGTCGCCGAGGTCGTGCCGGGCTTCTCCGGGGGGACCGTCGCGCTCGTGGTGGGCATCTACGAGCGGCTGATCGCCAGCATCCGTCAGGGCGCGCGCACGCTCTCGTTGCTGGTCCGGGCCCGACCGGCGGACGCGTGGAGGGCGTTCCTGGCGATCGAGTGGCCGTTCGTGGTGCTGCTGCTCATCGGCATGCTGACCGCGATCCTGACCCTGGCCGGTCCGCTGGAGGCGCTGCTGGACGAGCGTCCTCTGGAGATGCAGGCCGTCTTCCTCGGCCTCGTGCTCGGCGCGGCGCTGGTGGCGTCCCGGCAGTTGCGGGCCGCCACCGCCTGGCACGTGCTGGTCGGGGTCGCCTCGGCCGCGACGTTCTTCGTCGTGTTGGGGTGGAGCCCCGGGATGATCGAGGAACCGACGGGCCTGTTGCTGTTGGTCGGAGGCGCCATCGCGGTCTGCGCGTGGATCCTCCCGGGCGTCTCCGGCTCGTTCCTGCTGCTGATCATCGGGCTCTACGGCGCGGTGATCGGCGCCTTCGCCGAACGCGACCTGATCTCCATCAGCCTGGTGGCGGTCGGCTGCGTCCTCGGCCTCGCGTCCTTCTCCACCCTCCTGAACTGGCTGCTCGCGCACGCCCACGACGTCGTGCTCGCCGTCCTGATCGGGCTGATGGTCGGCAGCGTCCGCGTCCTGTGGCCGTGGCCTGCGGACGGCACCTTCGGCAACACCGAGCTCGGGGCACCGCAGGGCGCGGAGGCGTTCCTCGTCATGGCGCTGGTCCTCGCCGCCTTCGCCGTGGTATGGATGTTCGGCCTGGCCAGCACGGCGATCCAGCGGCGCGTGGACCGCGCCCAGGCACCCCCGCCGAGCTGAGCAGAGCCGACCGGACCGCCGCCGGCCGCGCCGGTGCCGGACGACGCGAGGCCATCTCGGATCGGCCCGAGGCGCTCGGCGGTGCTGTCAGCCCGGTAGCCGGCCCGCGTCGACGGCGTCGCGCCAGACGGCGACCGCCCGTCGGCACCGGTCCACCGAGGGCACGAGTGCGAGCCGCAGCCATCCCTCGCCACCTGGCCCGAACGAGCGTCCGGGGGAGACGACGATCCCGATCGCACGCAGCGCGTTCGCGTAGGCGAGGTCGTCGTCACCGGGGGCGCGGAACCAGACGTAGAACGTCGCCGCCGAACCCGAGACCTGCAGGCCGGCGTCGGTGAGGAACGGCAGCACGACCCGCCGTTTCGCGCGGAACACCTCGCGTCGTCGGTCGACGTGTGACTGATCCTGCCAGGCCGCCGTCGCCGCCGCCTGCACGAACGTGGGACTGGCCGTGCCGAGGTTCGGCCGCAATGCCCGCAGGCGGCCGATCAGCGCCGGGTCGCCGATGATGGCGCCGCTGCGGTAGCCGGTCATACCGGAGCGTTTCGACAGGGAGACGAAGGTGAGCAGGCCGGTGAGGTCACCGTCCGCCGCCTCGAGCAGCGAGGGGGCGGGTTCGTCGAACCAGAGCTCCTGGTAGCACTCGTCGGAGGCGAGCAGGATCCCGTACCGCCGGGCCACGGCCAGCTGCTCCCGGAACCAGTCGACGTCGACCGTGGCACCGGTGGGGTTGTGCGGGTAGTTCAGCCAGGCGAGGCAGGCTCGCTCGAGCCGTTCCGGCGCCAGTTCGGAGAGCGACAGCCGCCACCCCTCGGCGTCGCGCAGCGCGATCGGGTCGGACATCCCCCCGGCCAGCAACGCCCCCCGGCCGTAGACCGGGTACCCCGGGGCGCCCCAGAGCACGTGTCGTCGCGCACCACCCGGATCGACCACCACGAGCGGGGTGTGGAAGATCGCCTCCTTGCTACCGGCCGAGGGCAGGACGTTGAGGTCCGGGTCGACCTCGACGCCGTGACGACGGGCCAGCCAGTCGGCCACCGCCCGGCGGAGCCCAGGGCGTCCCGTGGCCGTCGGGTAGGAGCTGACGGGCTCGACCGCGTCGACGAGCGCCTGCCGGACGAACGGCGGGGTGGGTTCCTCCGGGTCACCGATCGAGAAGTCGAAGGCCTCGCCGGGTGGCGGTGGGGCCAACGTCTCGGTGAAGTAGGCTCCGAGGCCCTCGAGGGCGGGGTTGACCGGGACGGCGGCCACGGACACCTCCGGATCGACGGTCGGGAGCGGTCGGCGGGCGGGAACGGTCGACGAGCGGTCGACGAACGCCGGATCGACGGGCGCCGGATCGACGGCCGACGGTGGGCCGGTGCGCCGGCCCGGACGCCCGATCCGGTCGGTCGTCACGGTAGTGGACGGCCGCTCGGACACGGCACCGAGCGGATCGAGCAGGAGCCAAGGGTGGACGACGGCGACGAGGTCGCGCTCGGCGAGGTCGGGGTCCTCGGGGCCGGGCTGATCGGCGGCTCCGTCGCCCGGCGTCTGGTGTCGGTCGGGGCGTCCGTGCACGTGCACGACCCCGACCCGGACGCGCTCGCGGGGGCGGCAGGCTTCGGCGCGGTCACCGCCTCCGAACGTGAGGTGCTCGAGCGCTGCGACCTCGTCGTGCTCGGTGTGGCCCCCACGGTCGGTGCCGACCTGTGGTGCGAGCGGATCGTCGGGGGCGGGCTCCCGCCGCCACCGTCGGGTCGCCGCCGCCTGGTCGTCGACGTCTCGTCGGTGAAGGCCCCGGTGCTCGAACGGCTCGCGGGCGTCGGGGTCCCGACCCGCACGCGCGCCGAACAACTGCTGCTGACCCACCCGATGGCGGGGCGCGAGGTCTCCGGCTGGAACGCGGGCGACGCTGAGCTGTTCGATGGGGCCGCGTGGATCGTGTGTCCCCCGACCACCGCTACGGGTCGCGAGCTCGCGCGGACCCTCGCGTTCGTGCGAGCGGTGGGAGCGCAGGCCGCCTTCCTGTCACCGGAGACGCACGACCGGTTCGCGGCGGCCGTCAGCCACCTGCCACACGTGCTGGCTTTCGCCATGGCGTCGCTGCTCGACGAGCACGACCCGGATCGCGTCATGCGGTCGTTCGCCGGTGGCTCGCTGCGCGACCTGCTGCGTGTCGCGGACGCGAGTCCGCGGCTGTGGACGGAGATCCTCGCCGGCAACCGTGAGCAGGTGGCCAGGCTCGTGACCGCCATCATCGAACGGGTGCGCGACACGGCGGCGCGCGGGCCGTCCGTCGCGCTCCGGGACGTACCCGATGCCGAACGGGCGGCGCGGTCCGGCCACATGCCATCCCCCGACGGTGCGGCCGTCGCCGCCCCCGTCGAGCGTTCGTTGCCGCTGGACGTCGAGCTCGGCGAGACGGCGGTCGCCGACCTGGTCGCCACGGGGGAGGCGGGGTTGCAGGTCGGCGCGTTCGACCTCGACGGCTCCGAGGGCCTGCTGCGGCTGCGCCTGACACGCCGGGAGCCCGGACCGTGACCGGGCGCGTGGTGGTGCCGCGGCACGTCGTCCGGGCAGGGGAGCCGACGACGGCGGTGGGTAGGCTCGCCGACTATGGCTGACGTTCGGACGATCCTCGTGCGGTGCTCGGGTCGTGACCGACCGGGCATCTCCACCGGCCTGCTCGGTGTACTCGCCGACGGTGGGGCCGACCTGTACGACATGGAGCAGGTCGTGGTACGCGAGCGGCTCACCCTCGACCTGTTGGTCGGGCTCGGTGACAGCGACGACGTGCTCAAGGAGCTGCTGTTCCACGGTTGGGAGCACGGTCTGCAGCTGGACTTCGAGGTGGTGGAGGACGTCTCGTCGCGGGCGGCCGAACCGCGTTCCGTGGTCACCGTGATCGGGCAGCCGCTGGAACCGGCCGGTCTGCAGGCGGTGACCGGGGCGATCGCGGCGGGCGGCGGCAACATCGACCGCATCCACCGGCTCTCGCGCTACCCGGTGGCCTCGTTCGAGTTCGTGGTGGTGGGCGGCGACGTCGACATGATGCGTTCGGCGCTGGTCGCGGCCTCGCGCGAGCACGCCATCGACGTCGCGATCCAGCGCCAGACCCTGGAGCGGCGGGCCAAACGACTGGTCGTCCTCGACGTCGACTCGACGCTGATCCAGAACGAGGTGATCGAGCTGATGGCCGCCCGCGCGGGCTGCGAGCGCGAGGTCGCGGCCATCACGAGGAGTGCGATGGCGGGTGAGCTCGACTTCGAGGCCTCGCTGCGCGCGCGCGTCCGCCGTCTCGCCGGCACGCCCGCCACGGTCCTCGACGACGTCCGGCAGGAGCTGCGCCTCACGGCCGGAGCGCGCACCTTCGTCCGGACGCTGAAACGGCTCGGCTACACGGTCGCCATCGTCTCCGGTGGCTTCTCGGCCATCACCGACGGGTTGGCGAGCGAGCTCGGCATCGACCACGCGGTCGCGAACGAGCTCGAGATCGTGGACGGCGTCATCACCGGGGAGCTGCTCGGTGACGTGATCGATCGGCCCGGCAAGGCAACGGTCCTGCGACGGATCGCGGCCGCGGAGGGGGTCCCGCTCGAGCAGACCGTGGCCGTCGGCGACGGAGCGAACGACCTCGACATGCTCGCGACGGCGGGTCTCGGGATCGCGTTCAACGCCAAGGAGGTCGTCCGCGAGCAGGCCGACACCGCCGTCTCGGTGCCCTACCTCGACGCGATCCTGTTCCTGCTGGGGATCCATCGCGACGAGGTGGAGGCCGCCGACGCCGACGACCCGGGGTTCGTGCCCGACGGGCTGCTCCCGGTGCCCGGGGTCCCGCCGTTGTGAGCGTCCGGTGCCGCCCCCGCGGGTGCCTCAGACCTGGATGCCACGCGTCAGCGCACCGTCGATCAGCAGGTTGGCACCGGTCGTGAAGCTCGACAGCGGGCTGCTCAGGAAGATCACGCCGGCCGCCATCTCCGCCGGGGTGCCCATCCGTCCCGTCGGGTTGAGTCCCATCGCCGTCGCAAACAGCTCTGGGTCGCCGCTCTCGATCGACTCCCAGACACCGCCGGTGAAGTACGTGTTGCCGGGGGACACCGAGTTGGCGCGGATGCCCCGTCCGGCGAGCTGGTAGGCCAACCCCTGCGTGTAGCCGAGGAGCGCGGTCTTGACGGTTCCGTACGGCCCGGAGGCGAAGTCGACCTCGCGTCCCGACACGCTGGAGATCGTCACGATGGAGGCCGCGTCGCTGGCTTCGAGGTGGGGCATCGCGGCGTCGATCAGCCGCACGGTGCCCATCAGGTCGACCTCGATCGAGGTCTGCCAGTTCTCCGGGGTGTCGGGGATCGCCAGCGCGCTCACGTTGCTGACGACCATGTCGATGCCCCCGAGCTCCTCGGCGGTCCGGGCGACCCAGGCGGGGACCGCTGCCTGATCCGCGACGTCGAGGGCGGTGCCGATGACCCGTGCGTCGCCCCCCGCGAGCTCGGCCTCCGTGGTCCGCACGCCCTCCTCGGTGCGGGCACAGAAGGCGACGTGGGCGCCCTCAGCCAGGAACCCTTCGACCACGGCTCGCCCGATGCCGCGGGTACCGCCGGTCACCAGGGCGCACCGCCCGGCCAGCTGCAGATCCATGACGTGCTCCTCGTGGATGGAGCCGCCGACCGACCCCGGCCGGAGGCGGGCGGCGTCCGTCGGACGGTTCCGACGGACGGGTCAGAGCTGCGTTGCCCGGCGGCGCAGCTCCGCGTGCATCCCGTCGAACGCCCGTGTCTCGGGCAGGAGCGACTTGCGCGCCTTGACGACGACGCTGTAGTTGGCGTCGACCACGTTGGCCACCGGGACCTCCGTGATCTGCGAGAGCAGCTGGTAGGCGTCCATCGGGTGCAGGTCGTAGAGCTGCTCGAACCAACGCACCATCTCGACCTGCCCGATGCGCCAGGAGTCCTCCATGGGACGCGAGGAGCCGACGGCCATGAGCGCCTCGTCGTTCTCGAGCCGGGGCCAGGCGGGCGCGCCACCCTTGATCAGCTCGACGAGGATCGTGGCGTCCATGGCGCCCTCGACCGCGGTTCCACAGGCCTCGCCCTCGCCCTGCCGGTAGTGACCGTCGCCCAGCGAGAAGTGCGCACCCTCGACGTTGACGCCGAGGTAGATGGTCGTGCCCGGACGCGCCTCCGGCGTGTCCATGTTGCCGCCGAAGCGTTCGGGCACCAACGAGGAGCGCACCTCCCCGCCCGGCGGTGCCACGCCGACCGTGCCGAGCATCGGTTCGATGGGCAGTTCCAGGGTCAGATCGCCGAAACGGGCCTCGAACCCCACCGTGTTGCGGGCGCGGTCGACCTGGTAGATCCAGGTGGTGTCGGGCAGGGGGTCCTGCAGCGTGGCGGTGCGGTCCGTGCTGGTCAGCCCACCGAAGAACGGGATCGCCGCCGAGGCGCCGAAGTCGCGGGCCGGCGTCAGCTCCACGATGTGCAGGGCGAGCGTGTCGCCGGGCTCGGCACCCTCGACGTGGAACGGGCCGGTCTGCGGGTTGACGTAGCGCAGGTCGACCTTCTCCGTCGACAGGTCGTCCACCGAGCGCAGGGCGTGGTTGAACGCGTCCTCGGTCCACAGCCGGAGCACCGATCCCGGCCGGATCGAGCGCAGCGGTGCGGCACCCCCGAAGGTGTAGGTGTACTGCTCGAAGGTCGGCCGGAAGGTCACCTCGTCCATGGCGGTGACCCTACGGCCGGCTGCCCACCACCGCAACGGTGCCGCGACCGACCGTCACGGCTCGCGCGGTCCGGTGAGCACCCGTTCGTAGACGTCGGTCCGGCGCACGATGCGCATCCCGGCCCGGCGGTACAGCGCCACGGCACCGTCGAGGGTGACGTCGTCGACCTCCAGGCCGACCCCGGTGAGGCCGCGTCCTCGGAACCGGGCGAAGGCCTCCCGCAGCAAGGCCATGCCCACCCCACGGCGTCGCCAGTTCGGCACGACCCCCAGGTCGCGTACCCACCCGTCCTCCGCGGCGACGCCGGTGCCCGAGCGGCACAGGGCCACGGCGATGATCTGGTCGCCGTGTTCGGCGATCAGCTGCAGGTCGGCCTCGGACGCCGGCACCGGTCGCAGCCGGTCGGTGACGAACTCGTCGAGACTCAGGGACAGGTGGGTGGCGACGTCGGCGAACGCGGCCTGGTGCGCCTGCCAGACCGCCCGCGCGTCACGCTCGGGGTCGAGACTGCGCCACGTCACCCCGACGGGCCAGACGGCCCCCGGGGGCGGCGCGTGCAGGTCCAGTCTGAGCTCGAGCAGGTGACGGGTCGCGGTGTAGCCGCGCCGCGCGACGAAGGCACGGGCGTGATCGTCGCCGTCGGTCAGGGTCGTCTGCAGCCGGGCCCGGTCGAGCCCGTGCGCCGTGGCGGCGTCACGGGCTCGAGCCTCGGCGATCGCGAACAGGTGGCTCGCCAGCCCCCGTCCCGTGGCCGCCGGATGGACCTGCACGTCGAGGTGGAGCTCGAGCTCCCCGGCCCACGGCGCCGGCAAGGGGTCGAACGCCGCGTAGGCCAACAGCTCGCCGTCCTCCTCCGCCTCGACGAGGCTCGTCGCCTCGAGACCGGTGAGGCCGAGCCAGCGCATCCGCAGGTCCTCGCGGCGCACGATCACCGCGCCGGTGCGCGCACGCGAGGCCCCGGCCAGCAGCTCGACGACCCGGTCGAGGTCGGCCCACGTGGCAGGACGGACGCGCACCCCCGGCGGCGGGTGCTGCTCGGGCGGCGGTAGGGCTCCACGGCACACCGGGCGGAGCTTAGGCCCAGTACGCTCCGCGCCGATCGACGGGGCCCGACACGCGGCCCCGAGCGTCCTCGACACGACCGTCCTCGAGCCGTTCCGGAGGTCCCCGCGTGGCCCGCGTCACCGTGCACCACCTCACCCTGCCGAAGCGCCTCCCCCTCATCGAGGAGGACGGACTTCGCACGCGCGCGGACCTCTCGTCGCTCTACGGCCCGGTCGGTGAGCTCGATGCCGCGGCGCCCGGCACGTACGCGCACGGCAAGCGCGTCTCCGGTTGGGTGTCGTTGGAGCACGCACGGACGCGGGTCGAGGAGCTCGGTGGTGGGCTGGTCACCTACTCCGTGGATCCGGCCAAGACGCTGGCCAACCGGGCGGCCGCGCGCGACGGCGACCCGGCCACCTACTGGCAGGAGGCCCGGCCGCTCGCGGACTGGCAGACCGACGGCGAGCTTCCCGAGGACCTCGAGGTCCACCAGAACGTCCCGGTGCGGGCCAAGCGGCTGCAGCTGCGGGCCCCGATCGTCACCGACGAACAGCTCGGCGAGTACGCGCCACTCGTGCACGCGGTGGCGGACGAGGACCGCCTGTCCGCGAAGGCGCTGATGCACCTGGCCGTCATCGAGGCCGGCACCGACTTCGATTCCGAGGCGTTCACCGCGGCCTGCGCGCTCGCCTGGCGCGACGAGCCGGACAGCGACCGGCTGATCCGCGAGCTGATCGACATGGATCCCGACAAGGTGGCCAGCGCCGCCCTCGCCGAGCACGGTGGTGTCGCTCCTGACGTCGCACAACGGCTGCGTGAAGCGCTGGACGGCACCCGCGAGTGGGCCGAGCAGAACAAGCTGGACCCCGGCCAGGGGCTGTTCACGCGCACGGCGGCGATCCTCGACGAGCTGCCCGCGTACGTCGCCTGAGGACCGTGGGTCAGAGGCTGACGATGTTCAGCTGGATGACCCTGGGCTCGTCCTCGTCGCCCTCGAGCTCGAACCGGACCCGTTGCCCGATGCGCAGCTCCCGGAGACCGGAGGCCGTGAACGCGTCCCGTGCGAACGTACGCTCGACGAGGCTGTCGTCGATCAGGACCCCGTCGCCCCTTCCCGGGTTGAAGGCCTTGACCGTGCCCTGGGGCATGAACCGCTCCTCGCGACCGACGCTCTCGCCGGGCAGGATAGCCATCTGGCCGGTCGGGGCCGACGCCGCGACGGGACGGACCATGCACGCAGCGAGGAGCGGAGGACGGCCGTGAGCGAGCAACCGCAGGATGGGCGTGGCGGCACCGGGGACCGGCCCGAGGGGCCAGGCAGCGAGCCCGCCGACGGGTCGGAGCGGCTGGGCCCGGGCGGCCGTCGCGGGGCGTCGAGGGGTGGCGATGGCGCCGGGTCGGCCTCGCGGGGCTCCCCCCCACGAC
>SKTG01000461.1 GCA_007118045.1 Nitriliruptoraceae bacterium | reverse complement strand
GGGCGGCGTGGCACCGCCCCGGCGCTCCGCCTCGATGCGCCCGCTCAGGGCGCCGCGAGCCGCAGCGCGTCGACGGGCTCGCGGCCCTCCCGCAGGTCATCCAGAGCGGTCAGAGCCTCGTCCAGGGTCCCGACCGGCACGAGCAGGATGTCGTTGCCGACCGCGGCGTCCTCCGCCTCGGGCAGGTTGTCGCGTGGCACCAGGAACACGTCGGCACGGGTCCCCTCCACCCCGGAGGTCGCCCCGGAGATCTTCTGGGGGACGCCACCGACGGCCCCCACGGCTCCCGCACGATCCAGGGTGCCGGTCCCGGCCACCACCCGACCGTCGATCAGGTCCTCGGGCTCGAGCAGCTCCATGATGGAGAGCGCGAACATCATGCCCGCCGAGGGCCCACCGATCACCCCCGCGTCGATGTCGATGTCGACCGGCAGATCGAGGTCGGTGGTCAGCAGGACCCCCACGAAGCCCTGGTCGGGATCCTCGGGCGAGACGCCCAGCTCGATGTCGACGAGCCGGGGCCCGTGCTCGTCGAGCACCTCGAGCTCGAGCTCGTCCCCGGGGGCGCTGGCCTGCACCGTCTCGACCAGGTCGAGGCTCTCCTCGACCACCTCGCCGTCCACCGCGACGATGACGTCGCCGACCTCGAGCTCGTCGGTCACGGCATCCTCCATCACGCCCGCGACCAGGGCGCCGTCCCCCTCGAGCTCGTGGCCCAGGCGCTCGAGCGCGGCGATGGTGGCCACCAGCTGGCTGTCGGCCATCGCGGCCTCGTTGAGCTCCGCGACCTCGTCGCGGTCGATGTCGTCGGGGTAGATCTCGCCGCGCGGCACGGCCTCCGCCACGGAGGAGGTCCTCGCCGAGAGCCAGCTGCCGAAGGTCAGGTCGTCCTGGACCGCGACGGTGGTCATGCGCAGTTGCCCCTCGGCCGGCGGGAACGCGTCCGCGTCGCCGATCGAGACCAGCTCGAGGGTGTCCTCGCTCGGTCCCGGCCGCAGCGCGACCTCGCAGGAGGGCTGGGTCGCGAGCACCTCGCACGGGACGTCACCCCGGGCGACCATGACCGTGCCGAGCACGAGCGCGACGACAGCCACCACGAGCACGAGTCGACGCAACGAGACCTCCGAAGGACGCGGAACGGGCTGGTTCCGCTCGGCGGGAAGGGTACCCGGGCGGGGTCGGGGCCCTCCGGGAACGGGCGGGCAGAGCGGCCGTACGACGGTTCGTCGCACCGCCCCGCCGGGACCGGTGCGGGTCCGTTCAGCCCTCGTCGCGTCCGCGCCGCCGCGACCACGCGCGGGTCGCGCGCCACAGGGCGAAGCCGGCGAGCAGCCCGCCCCCGGCCAGGAGCCGGCGCACGGTGGCCCAGCGGGTCCGGACCCCGAGCAGGCTGACGTAGCGGGCGTGCTCGACCGCCATCGAGGCGACGGCGTCGCGGTTGGTGAAGCGGGGGTGCCAGCCCGTGCCGACCATCTTCGCGCAGCTCATCACCCAGGGGTGCATGAACATCGCGACCATCCCGGGCGGCTGGTCACCG
Organism: Nitriliruptoraceae bacterium; assembly: GCA_007118045.1. GTDB lineage: Bacteria > Actinomycetota > Nitriliruptoria > Nitriliruptorales > Nitriliruptoraceae > SKTG01. Next base: position 3,094 of record SKTG01000461.1, on the reverse strand, counting down.
ATCCCGACCGCCCAGAGCCGCTCCGTCGTGCTGTAGGCGACCTCCTCGGGCACCTCGACCGTGCCGCGCCCGACGATGGCGGTCACCTCGTCGTAGGAGAGCCAGCCCTCCGCGGCGACGTTGTAGGCGCCGTCGAGCCGGTGCTCGATCGCGTGGACGATCGCGGAGGCGGCGTCCGCCGGGTGCAGGAACTGCAGCGGCGGGCGGTGCCCCTTGACGATCGGGACCCGGGGCGACTCGAACACCCGGGTCATGAAGTTGTCGACGTCGGGTCCGAACAGCGGCGCCAGGCGCAACACCGCCACCGCTGGCGTGTCCTCCTGCAGCGTCCAGCCGCGGAGCCAATCCTCGACCTCGAGCTTGTGCTGCGCGTACGGGAAGTCGGGGATCCCTCGCAGCGGGCTGGCCTCGGTCAGGGGGAAGTCGTTGTCGGGGCGGGCGCCGTAGGCCACCACCGAGGAGGGGTAGACGACGTTGCCGACGCCGGCGCGCCGCGCCGCCTCGAAGACGTTGCGCGTGCCCTCGACGTTGACCGAGCGCAGCTGCTCCTCGTCGTGGTGCGGCTCGAGCTGGAAGGCGAGGTGGACGAGCACGTCCACACCCTGCAACGCGTCCGCGAGGTCCGGTGAGCGCACGTCGGCCTCGCGGAAGACCAGCTTGCGCGGGGTGAGCCCGTACGGCGCGCGGCGGTCGAGGCCCACCACCCGGGCCACGCTCTCGCGTTCCTCGAGCGCTTCGATGAGCCGACGACCCAAGAGGCCGCCGACACCGGTGATCGCGACCGTGCTCACCCTGCGCTCCCCCTGCTCACCTCGGGTCCACCACATCGGGACGACACGTACCGTAGCCCCAGAGCTGCGACCGACAGGCTGTGAAGTGAGCGACGTCCCTGACCGCCCGACCGGGCCCGACGACGAGGGCGACGACCCGTTCGCCGGTCTGCCACCCGAACTGCGCGCCATGTTGGAGCAGCTCGGGGGTCCCGACGCCCTGCAACAGGCCCAGGAACAGCTGTCGCAGCTGCTCGGCGGCATGCAGACCGGAGGGCAGGTCCCGGGCTTCGGGTTCACACCACCGGCCGCACCGGAGGGCCCGGTCGACTGGCAGCTGGCCAGCCGGGTCGCCTTGCAGCTCGCCGCCGAGGACGACCGCCAGCCCACGCCCGAGGAGCGCACGCGCGTCGCCAACGCCTTCGAGCTGGCGGAGCACTGGCTCGACGCCACCCCGTTGCCGGCACCGCCGGACGCGGGGCGGGTCGTGGTCGGCTCCCGACAGACGTGGGTCAACGCGGCGATCCCCGCGCTGCGACCGCTGGTGGAGCCGGTCGCGCGGGCGTCGACCGACGCGATGGTCGACATGGCCCGCGAGCAGCTCGAGGCGCTGTCCGAGGAGGGCGGCATGCCCGATCTGGGCGAGCTGCTGCCGGGCATGGAGCAGATGCCGCCCGGCTTCGCCCAGCTGTTCGAGCAGATGATGGGCCAGGACCCCGGGCAGATGATGCGCCCGGCCGGTGCCGCCCTCGCGGGACTACAGGCCGGTCAGGTGATCGGTCAGCTCGCCCGGCAGCTCTACGGCCAGTACGACCTCGGTATCCCGACGGCGCCGCGCGAGGAGGCCTACCACCTGATCGTCAACGTCGCGGACGACCTCGACGGTTACGACCTCGACGCGACCGAGGTGGCCGTCGTGATGGCGCTGACCGAGGCCGCTCACCGCCGCCTGTACCACGCGGTGCCGTGGCTGGAGGCGCACGTGGCCTCGTTGGTGGCCCGCTTCGCGAGCGGGACCGTCGTCGACGGTGACCGGCTGCGGCAGGTCACCGAGGAGCTGACCCTCGGCATCGACCCCGAGGACCCGGAGTCGCTGCAGTCGGCGATGGAACGGGCGGCGGGCTTCCAGCTCCAACCCACCGAGGAGCAGCAGCGGGTCCTCTCGCGGCTGCAGAGCGTGGTCTGTCTGGTCGGGGCCTGGGCCCGGCACGAGGTCGCGCGGGCGATCGAGGGCCGCCTGCCCTCCTACGAGCGGATCTCCGAGGTGCTGCGTCGCCAACGGGTGGTCAAGGGCGACGGCGAGGAGCTGCTCACGGCCCTGCTCGGGCTGGACCTGATGCCCGAGGACGAGTCGGTCGGCGAGGCCTTCGTCGCCACGGTCGAGGCAGCGCTCGGCCCGGCGGGCCTGCACCGCGCCCTGGCGCACCCGGAGAACCTGCCCGACGCCGACGAGCTCGCGGACCCGGGCAGCTGGCTGGCACGGACCAGCGACGACCCGGACGTCCCCGACGACGCCGCGGCGCTGTTCGGTGAGCTCACCGACGCCCCCCGGGAGGGCAGCTACGACGAGCGGGTCAGCGAGCGCGACGCCGAGGAGACCGAGCAGGGGGACGGCGAAGCGGACGACGAGGACGGGTCGGGCGGCGGCGGGTCACCAGCCGGGAGCTGACCGCGAGGGGTGGCGGCGGGTCACCAGCCGGGAGCTGACCGCGAGGGGTGGCGGCGGGCAGCCGGTCGTCAGTCGAGGTGGTCGGCCGCGGGCTCGAGGTCCAGGCTCGGATGGCGATCGTATCCGGGCTCCTCGCGCGGCTCGCAGCCGGGTGCGGGGGTGGGCTCGGTGTCGGGCCGCGGGTCGGGGGTCGCCGCCGCCCGTTCCGCCGCGGCGACGCCCTCCAGGAAGCCCTTGGCGCGCTCCGTCTGCGGGTACCCGGCGACCAGCGCGTGGAACGCCGCCGAGTGCGAGCGCTCGATCAGGTGCGCGAGCTCGTGGACGAGCACGTAGTCCAGCACGTACCCGGGGTGGGCCGCCAGACGCTGGCTGATGCGGATCGTGCCCTTCCCGGGGCTGCACGAGCCGTAGAGCGAGCTCATCCGGGACGACCAGCGCACCGAGCTCGGCCTGACCCCGCCGAGGTAGCGGTCGGCGAGCCGCGCCGCTCGTGCCGCCAGCGCCTCGTCGCCTCCCGCCGCGGCCGCGTTGCGTGCGCGGACGACCTTGGCCACCAGCTGCTCGACGATCCGCTCCTCCTCGTCGGCCGGCAGCCCGGCGGGAAGGCGCACGATCACCCGGCCGTCGCGGAAGGCGGCCTGGCTCGTGCGGGTCC
>SKTG01000256.1 GCA_007118045.1 Nitriliruptoraceae bacterium | reverse complement strand
TGCTGGCCGCACCGGCGGCGGCCGCCGCCGTCCTGCACCGCCGCTGGCTCGACCGCCGCCGCACGGTCATCGAGCTCGCGGTCGACAACGACACGGCCCGCGAACCGGAGACCACCGACACGCCGCCCCACGCCGTGCCGGCGGACATGTCCTTCGACCGCGAGCGTCTGCACTTCCTGACGTGGGCCAACAGCTACGACGCGCGCGGCCCCGAGCCACGCTGGTGGCACGGCGTCCTGGCCCAGCGTCGAGGTGGCGCGGCCCCGTCCGACGTGGCGGACGTGGTCCTGCCCGACGGACGGCACGCCTGGGTCGACGGCGGTCCACGCGGTCCGCTCGCCACCCCCCTGCCCGCCGCGGAGGCCCATCCCCTGGTCCACCGCGAGTCCGTCGGACTGGGGCGGCTGACGGTCCAGGGCGACGAACCGCCGGTCGACGACCTGGCGCCCGACCAGCTGGCGGCGGTCACCCACGGCCACGGTCCCGCCCGCGTCATCGCCCCGGCCGGCTCGGGCAAGACCCGGGTGCTCACCGCCCGGCTCCGCCACCTCCTCGCGGACCGGCGCGTCGAACCGCAGCTGGTCACGGCCGTCGCCTACAACACCCGCGCCGCCGCGGAGATGCGCGAGCGCACGCAGGACGTCGGCAGCTCGATCCGGACGCTGCACTCGCTCGCCCTGTGGATCTGCTCCCAGGACGAGCGACGCGAGGTGATCCAGGAACGTGACGTCCGTTCCCTGCTCGAGCGGTTCGTCAAGACGGCCAGGATCCCGAACCAGGACCCGTACCAGCCCTACCTCGAGGCGTTGACCGAGGTACGGCTCGCCCTGCGCGACCCCGGCGAGGTGGAGGCGGCTCGCGGTGACGTCGACGGGTTCGCGGAGGTGTTCGGCCGGTACCGGGCCGAGCTCGCCGAGCGGCGGCTGCTGGACTTCGACGAGCAGATCTACCGGGCGCTCGAGCTGCTGCTGACCCGGCCCGACATCCGACGCACCGCGCAGCGCGCGGGGACCCACCTGCTCGTCGACGAGTTCCAGGACCTGACCCCGGCGTTCCTGCTGCTCGTCCGGTTGGTGGCCGGGCCGTCCGCGCAGGTCTTCGCGGTCGGGGACGACGACCAGACGATCTACAGCTACGCGGGAGCCACGCCGGACTACCTCGTCGACTTCGACCGCTGGTTCCCGGGCGCGGCCCACCACGCGCTGGAGGTCAACTACCGCTGCCCTTCCGACGTGGTCGAGGCTGCCGTGACCCTGCTGTCCCACAACCGGGTACGCGTCCCGAAGACGATCCGGGCGGCCGCTGGCGACCCCGAACGCGTCGGCGAGGCGGTGCCGTGACCGCGGTCGGCGTGCACCGGGTCGCCCCGGGAGCGATGGCGGAACGGACGGTGGCGATCCTGGGCGAGCACCTCGGCGCGGGGCCGCCGAGCGACACCGCCGTGCTCGCGCGGGTCAACAGCGCGTTGCTGCCCGTCCAGGTCGCGTTGACCGAGTCGGGCATCGGCCATTCGGCGCCGCTCGACCGCAGCGTGCTGAACCGCACCGGCGTGCGGACGGCGCTTGCCTACCTGCGGCTCGGGCTCGACCTCGAGCGCATCCGCCGCGACGACCTGTTCGACACGATCAACCGGCCGGCGCGCAAGGTCAAGTCGGCGGTGAGCCCGCTGCTGCCCCGGCGTGACCGCATGTCGTTCCGCCAGCTCGAACAGCTCACCGAGTCGCTCGATCCGACCCATCGCGACCGCTTCCGTGACTACCTCGGCGACCTGCGCGGCCTGGAGGCCGCCATCACCGACGGTGCCGACACGGCCCGGTGCCTGTGGATCGTGCGCAACCGGATCGGCCTGGGCGAGGCGATGGACGCGCTCGACGCGTCACGCTCCCGTCCCGAGGGCTCCAGCCACGGCGACGACCTGGACGCGCTCGAACAGCTGGCGACCCTGCGACCGGATCCCGCGACGTTCCGCGACTGGCTGATCGAACGGTTGCGGGTCCCCGCGGACCCGCGGGGCGTGACGCTCTCGACCGTTCACCGCGTCAAGGGCATGGAGTGGCCGCGGGTCGTGGTGTTCGCCGCGAACCAGGGGCTGTTCCCCCATCGGCTCTCCGAGGACGTCGAGGAGGAGCGCCGGGTGTTCCACGTGGCGCTCACGCGCTGCCGGGAGCGCGTCGACGTCGTCGCCGACCGTGCGCGCTGCTCGCCCTTCGTCGACCAGCTCGCGACGGCGCGTGTGGTGGGCGACGGGAGCGGGGGGCGAGCCGCCGTTGACGCAGCGACCGACCCGACGACCGATGGGGCCGGGCTCCCGGAACGCGCCGCGAGCTTCCATCCGGACGGTTCGCTGGTCGCCGCCGTGGGTGTCCGGCTCGAGCTCCCGGGCGGGTTCACCGGGCGTATCGCCGTGACCGATCGCGACCAGGTCGCCGTCCGACTCGACACCAGCGAAGCGGTGTCCGTCCGGCTGGGGTACGGCACCGTGGTCCGCGTCGCCGGCGACGAGGTGCGCCTCGGCGCACGGCCACGCCTCGACGGCGGGCCCCACCGGGCGGCCACGGCCAGCTCGTCGCGCGACGGACGGGCCTCCGATGCGGGGTCCTCCCGCCTCGCGGGCACGGACGAACCCGGTGCCGTCGACGACGCGTTGTTCGAGGAGCTGCGCAGTTGGAGGTCGCGGATCGCGGGGGACAGCGGGGTGCCGGCGTACCTGGTCTTCCACGACCGCCACCTGCAGGTCATGGCCGGCCGCAAGCCGCGCTCGTTGCGCGAGTTGGCCGGTTGTCCCGGGGTCGGGCCGACCAAGCTCGAGCGCTACGGCGACGATCTGTTGGACCTGATCGCGGCGCACGCACCCTGACGGCCGGCCGGTGAGCTCAGCTCAGCTCAGTAGTCCGGGGCCTGTCCGGCGGAGCGGACCACGAGCTCCTCGATGCGCACGTCGTCGGGGGCGGTGAGCACGACGCGGAGCGTCCGTGCGACGTCCGTCGAGCTGAGCACGCCCTCGCCGCTCGGCGTCGTCGGGTCCTGGCCCGCGAACGAGCTGCGGGTCGAGCCCGGCCGCAGCTCGCAGACCCGCAGCTGCGGGTGCTCCTGCTGGAACGTGCGGGCGAGAGCGCGGACGGCGTGCTTGGTCGCGACGTACGGGCCTCCGCCCGGGAAGACCCGGTCGGAGACGTCCGAGGAGACCAGGATCGCGGTCCCGCGCGTGGGTGCGGCCTCCAGGTCGTCCGCGACGGCCGACAACGTCGCCCAGACACCACGCACGTTGACCGCGAACATGGCGTCGAACGCGTCCGAGTCGAACCCCACCATCGGGCCGAACGAGCCGATGCCGGCGTTGGCCACCACGACGTCGAGGCGGCCGAACCGTTCGATGATGGCGTCCCGGAAGCTGGCGATGCTCGCGACGTCGGTGACGTCACAGCGCATCCCGAGGCCGCCGACCCCGTGTTCGTCGGCCAGGTCCGCGGCCAGGCGCTCTACGGCATCTGCGTCTCGGGCACCGAGAGCGACGTCGAACCCTTCGGCCGCGGCGACCTCGGCGACGGCCACGCCGAGCCCGCGCGAGGCGCCGGTGATCGCCAGGGTCCGTGTCGACATGCCCGCACGCTACAGCGGGTGGGGCCGGGTCGGCCGTCCACGTCTCGGCGCGCCCGGCTCGGGACCCGACGGATCCGCGCAGGGCTCGGGGCCCGAGGGATCCGTTCGGCTCGGTCCGCGCACCGGGGTCGGCGGGCCGGCCGGACCCGCTCGGGTCAGTCCGCGCGGTGCCAGCCGCGGGCGAGCAGCTGCTCGATCGCCCAGGCCAGCCCCTCGTCGTTGGCGGTCACGCGCAGACTGGCCAGCAGCTCCTCGATCGGCGGGAGGGTGCGTTCGAGCAGCTGCGCCAGCCCGTGCGGGTCGAGCCACGCGGCGTGCGAGGGCTCCACCGTGAACGGGCCGAGCTCGAGGTCCCCCGCCACCGCGGCGGCGTGCACCTGTTCCCAGCTGGGTGGCACGCCGTCGCTGACCGTGAGGCCACCGAGCGGCGGCGCCGCGGCCACCTCGATCAGCTCGTCGATCTCGACGTCCCGCGGCCCGTCGGGGCCGTCGAAGCGGTCGAGAGCCTCCCCGGCCACCGCCAGCAGCCAGGCTCGGGCCAGGAGCTCCGCGACCGGCATGGGTCCCTCGACGAGGGACGGCAGCCCGAAGGCGCGCCTGGCCGAGTTGGCCACCAGATCACGTGGCCGCAACGCCGCTGCCGTGTCGTCGTCGACGTCCGTGCGCCATACGCCCGTCCGGCCACCGTCGGCGACCCGGTAGAGGCCGATCTCAGCGCCTCCCGCCAGGACGGCGACGATCTGGTGGAGGCCGACCACCTCCTCGCCGTGCGCGACCTCCTCGCTGGTCACCACGACCAGACCACCCGTGCCGACCGGGGGGTCGAGGACACCGTTGCCCCGCAGCGGGACGTCGACGAGCGCGATCGACCCCGCTACGGCTCGCAGTCCCACCACGGCTCGCAGCTCCGGGTCGGTACCGCGCAGCTCACGCTGGAGCCCCACGAGCACCTCGAGGACCTTGTCGGGGTCCAACCGGACCGGTGGTGCAGCGTCCGCGGCGCGGGCGGCGTGGCCCTGCGTGGCGCCGCCGCG
>SKTG01000251.1 GCA_007118045.1 Nitriliruptoraceae bacterium | reverse complement strand
CGTCCACGATCTCGCTCGAGACCACCGACCTGCACTCCATCGGCGGGTCGCCTCCCGACCTGACCTCGCCGCCCCCGGGTTGCCGGTTCGCGGCCCGCTGTCCCGCGGTGATGGATCGGTGCACCGAGGTGGTCCCGCGTCTGACCCCGCCGGAGGGCAGCGGCCGCCGTGACCACGGGGCGGCCTGCCTGCTCCACCGCGGCTCCGACCCGGAGCCGGCGGCCCCGTCGGGACGGGACGTGTCGTGACGCAACCGCTCCTCGACGTCGTCGACCTGCACACCCACTTCCCGGTGCGTGGCGGGCTCTTCTCGCGCCGCTCGGACGTCGTCCGCGCCGTGGATGGTGTCACCTTCGACATCGCCCCCGGCGAGGTTTTCGGGCTGGTCGGTGAGAGCGGCTCGGGCAAGACCACCCTCGGCCGGACCCTGCTCAAGCTGGTCGACCCCACGAGCGGCAGCATCATCTACCGGGGCCGGGACCTGGCGCCGTTGCGCGAGCGCGAGATGCGGCCGCTGCGACGCGAGCTCGCGCTGGTCTCCCAGGACCCGAACGCCTCCCTCAACCCGGCGATGACCGTCGCCCAGGGGGTGGGGCACCCGCTGATGATCCACGGGCTGGCCAGCTCGCGGACGCAGATGCGCGACCGCGTCGGCGAGATGCTGGAACGGGTCGGCCTCACCCCCGGCGAACGCTTCCTCGACGTCTACCCGGAGGATCTGTCCGGCGGCCAGAAGCAGCGGTTGGTGATCGCCCGCGCGCTGATCACCGAGCCGAGCTTCGTCGTCGCCGACGAACCCGTGGCGGCCCTGGACATGAGCGTGCGCGCACGCGTCCTCGAGCTGATGCTCGACCTGCAGCGCGACCTCGGCCTGACCTACCTGTTCATCACCCACGACCTGGCCACCGCCCGGTTCCTGTGCGACCGCATCGGCATCCTCTACCTCGGCAACCTCGTCGAGTGGGGCGACGCCGACACCCTCTTCGGCGACCCCCAGCACCCCTACACCCGTGCGTTGCTCGACGCGATCCCCCTGCCCGACCCGGGCCGGCGCGAGCGGGACAAGGACCTGCCGGTCGGTGAGATGCCGGACGCGCAGGAGCCCCCCAGCGGGTGTCGGTTCCACCCGCGGTGTCCCGCCGCGTTCGAACCGTGCGGCTGGACCGGGGACGATCTGATCGGCTTCTTCGAGCGTCGCTGGACCGAGGTCGACACCGACGCGGTGCGCGCGGAGGTCGAGGCGACCGGCGGCCTGGACGACGCCGCCGTGCGCGACGGCGGTATCCGTTTCGACGCTGGCGACGCCCCGGCCCTGGTCCGTCTGCTCGAGGACCTGCGGGCCCGGCAGGCCCACCCGCTGTTCACCGCGGTGGAGGCCATCGAACGTGACGGTGACCACGTCGAGGTCTCGTTCGGTCCCGGGCCCGAGCCGGCGCTGCAGCGGGTGGCCGGACGCGAGGTCGCCTGCCACCTGCACGGGATCACCACGCGCGAGCGGTGATCCGGGCCCGCCACCTCCTCGAAGCGTCAGACCGACGCGACCGACAACGCCTCGAGGTCGCGCTCCGCGTGGCTCTGCCGCACGTACAGCTCCAGCTCCGCCACGTGCCGACCGAGCTCCTCGTCGAACGCGAACGGCGCGGGACCGCAGGCCCGACGGAAACGCATCAGGCCCTCGGTCACGGCGTCGTCCACGAGATGGCGTAGCCGGAGAGCGGAGACGTGGGCACGACCCGTGTCGGACGGGTGCGCGTCGATGTCACGACCGGTCGCCGCCACGAGCTCGCTGACCGCCCACGCGCGGGCCTCGAGCGCGGCCCGGTGCACGGCGGCGTGGGGATCGTTGCGCCACCACGGCTCGGCCCGCTCGACGAGGCCGGCCAGGCCACCGGCCCAGCACGCCGCCACCCCACTGGCGCCATGCCAGAAGCCCGGTCGGTCGAGGTAGGAGCGGACGGCACCGATCTGATCGCTGAGCGGCACGGTCACGTCGAAGGCGAGCGTCACGGTGCCGAGCTCGGCGAACGCGGGTGCGGCCCACGGCCGGTCGGTGACCTCGATGCCGTCGGCCTCGACGGGCACGCTCACGAGCACCGCGCCCTCCTCCGCCTCCGCGGTCACCAGCGCGTGCGAGACCGACCCGACACCGGAGCACCACGGCTTCTCGCCGCGCAGGTGCCAGCCGTCCTCGCGGCGGGTGGCCTCCACGACCTGGGTGCGACCGCGCGCTGCCCAGACCCCGAAGGTCGCCCCTTCCGGCGGTTCGTGGCCCGCGTCGGCCATGATCGCCAGCGCATCGGCGTGAGCCTCGCACAACCGGGTCACCGACAGGTCACCTCGGCCGAGCTCGGCCAACGCCGCGAACCGGTCCGGGGTCGCCCCGCGGCCCGGCAGGGGCAGCTGCGGCGCCTGCTGTTCGGCGAAGTCGCGCAGTTCGGCGCGGAGGTGGTGCCCACGCGGTCCCGTCATCGCTGCAACTCCCGCTCCGTCGACAGCTCCCGCAGCCGTGCCGCGAAGCCCTTCGGTGCCCGGGACCGTAGACGAGCGCTGGTGGCCACCACGGACGCCGGGCTCGCCACCGCCGGACGCCCGCTCGCCCGCACCGCGTCCCACAGCTTCTGGTCCTCGCCCGTCGGGGACCGCGTCGGCCACCCGCCGACCTCGGCGTAGGCATCGGCCCGGACCCCGAGGTTCGCGCCGTGGACGTACGGGTGCTCCTCGTCGGGCAGCACCGGGTAACTCGCGAGGAACCGGGCCTCCAGTCGTGGATCGGCGCCCGCGAGGCGGACGACGCCGGCGACCGCGTGCCACCCCGCCGCCGCGAGCTCGAGGTGCCTGGTCAGCCAGTCCTCGGGCACCTGGGTGTCGGCGTCGGTGGCCGCCAGCCAGGTCCGCGGTGGCGGTGCGTTCAGGTGTGCCTCGGCGACCTCGACACCGGCCCGGCGGGCGGCACCGACGGTCCCCCAGCGTCCCGGCAGCACGCGCACGCGCGGGTCACGATCGGCGTGGGAAGCGGCGACGGCCACGGTCGTGTCGGTGCAGCTGTCGGCCGCCACGACCGTCACCACCTCGATGTCGGTCGGGAGGGCGGCGACCGCCGCTGCCACGCTGTGCAGGCAGCCCGGCAGCCGCGCCTGCTCGTCGCGCGCGGGGATCACCACGGCCACCGCGTCGATCACGGGAGCTCCCACCGTGCCGCCACGAAGCCCGGGTCCACCAGCTCCACCGCGGGGCCGGCACCGAGCGTGCTCGCGACCACCTCGTGGACGACGTCGCCGTGGAGCAGGTGATCCTCGCTGTCCCCGCGCCAGTGCACGGCGAGCAGCTGCCCGTCGGGCGCCGCGGAGCGGTGTGCGCGCCGGACCAGCGCGGCGAGCTCGTCGCGGTCGAAGTAGTAGCCGATCTCGGAGAGCACGACGAGGTCGAACGGGCCGTCCGGCCAGTCCTCGGGCACGGCGCCCCGCGTCAGCGTGACGCCGGGCACGCCGGCCGTCCGCCTCCGCGCGACGGCGAGCGCCGTCGTGGAGGGTTCGAGCCCGACCACCGCGTCGGCACGGTCCGCGAGCCGTCGCGTCAGCTCCCCGACGGCGCAGCCCGGTTCGAACACCCGCCGGTACCGCGGTCGGTCGAGCAGGCCGACGGCGAGGTCGTAGCGGCGCTGCTCGTAGGCGGAGGACGCGAAGGCCCACGGATCGCCGTCCTCGGCGGCGAGGAAGCGCGGTTCGAAGTCCTCGGGGCTCACACGCACGACGGCACCAGCACCTCGACCGGCCGCAGGAGCCGGCTCAGGGCCGCGGGCGGCACGATCGGTGCACCGAGCTCGCCGGTGACCTGGCTGCGGTAGGCCGCGACCGCCCGTCGCTTCGCCCCGAGCACCGATCCGGGGAGGGGGACCCGCTGGGCGGCGTCGAGCAGCGAGCTGGTGGCGGGATCGTGCCAGTGCCAGGCCCACACCGGGTACGCCCAGGCCCGGCACCCCACCCGCGCGGCGGCCGAGGCAGCCGCCCGCCCCGCCGCGTCGTGGTCGGTGTGCCCATCGTCGTCCCAGGGGGCGAACAGCAGCGTCTCGGGGCCCGCCAGCTGCGCCACCCGCTCCGCGAGCGTTCCCTCGTGGCGGGCGACCTCACCGTCGGCGACGTCGAGGTGGTGGACCCGGGTGGCCGCGGCCAACCCCAGCCGACGCAACGCCAGCCGTAGCTCCCCGCGGCGCCGGCGGCCGAGATCGGGGACCTCGGGATGCGAGCCCTCGCCGTCGGTGACCACGAGGAGATCGATCGTGGCGTCCCGGTCGGCGAGCAACCGCAGCGTGCCGCCGAGCCCCAGCGTCTCGTCGTCCGGATGCGCCGCGAGGACCAGCACCCGGGCGCGAGACGGCACCGGCCACGCCGGCAGGTTCGCGATGCGCTGCGTCCAGAGGACGTCCGCGGGGCCGGGCGCCTCCACCACCAGCCCCGTCGTCATCCGGCATCTCCTGGCGACTGCGACGTCGTGATCCTCCTCGTGCCCGGTGGACGATGCGGTCGAACCCCGCCGGCTGCCGCCGCCCGACCACCCCGCCTCCTGATCCCGGCTCGGACCGGGTGACCGACCCGCTCGGTTCGACGCCGACGGCCGACGCCCACCGGGCTCACCGG
>SKTG01000294.1 GCA_007118045.1 Nitriliruptoraceae bacterium | reverse complement strand
GCATGGGCGCGGTGGCGGTCGCGACTACCCGCGTCCGGCGGCGGGGCGGGCGCTCCCCCAGCTGGATGAACCCGGCCGGCAGCGGACCTGGACGGGTCTCACGCAGCTGTTCGACGGTGACGAACGGGGTCGGTTCGAGCTCACCGACCAGCGCGAGCAGCTCGTGGCGCCGGCGGTCGTCCACCACCACGAACACCGAGGTCGCCGGCCCCTCCGGCCCCGACCCGGGCGTGCTGGTGGCGGGCCAGCCGGCGCCGCGCAGGGTGGCCAACGCCTCGGCACCGTCGCCGACCACGACCAACCGCACCTCCGAGTGACCCGAGCTCAGCCGGTCGTCGGCGACGAGACCGAGCAACGTGCCGAGCGCGACCCCCAAGGCGTACGCGACGAGCCTGACCGGATCGCCGAGGTTGGCGACGAGCCCGGTGAACACCACGACGAACAGCACCGCTTCGATGCCGGCGATCACGGCGCTGAAGACGCGCCGGCCGCGACCGGCGAGAGCGACGCGGAAGGTCCACAAGCTGATGCTCGTCGCCGCGGCACCGCCCGTGGTGAGCGCGCCCAGGAGCGTGTCCATCGTCCTGCCTCATTGTCGTGGTCATCGCGGATCGCTGGCCCTACGACACCGACCCTGTCACCTCGGACCGACCCGGCCATGGGTAGGTGTCACCCATCTCGGCGTACGACCCGTCGCGCGGATGGGGCTTCACAGCGGAGCGCGTACCTGCCATGCTCGATGAGGGCGCGTCCGCGCCCCACCCGGGGTGGGCGATGGGCGGGCTGCTCGAACGTGACGGCGAGCTCGAGATGCTGCGCTCGACCGTCCTCGAGGCCGCCTCGGGGCGGGGGTGCGTGGTCCTCGTCGCCGGCGAAGCCGGTATCGGCAAGTCGAGCCTGATCGCGGCCTGGACGGCGGATCCCGGGACCGAGGCCCGCGTACTCGCGGGCTGGTGCGACGACTTCCTGACGAGCCGCACCCTCGGGCCGCTGCGCGACCTCGCACGTGTCACCGGAGGCGATCTGGAGGACGCGGTCGGCGCTCACGACACCACCGCCGTGCTGGACGCGCTGCTGCGCGAGCTCGATCAGCCCCTGCGGCCGACCGTGGTCGTGCTCGAGGACGTGCATTGGGCCGACGAGGCGACGCTGGACGTCATCCGCTACGTCGGCCGGCGCATCGAACGGCTCCCGGCCGTCCTCGCGATTACGTACCGCGAGGACGAGCTCGACCCAGAGCACCCGCTCCACGGGGTCCTCGGTGCGCTGCGTGGCCCGGTCCACCGGTTGTCGCTGCACCCGTTGTCGAGCACCGCGGTCGCCGCCCTCACCGAAGGATCCTCGCTCGACACCGCCGAGATCGTGCGGATCACGGGCGGCAACCCGTTCTTCGTCTCCGAGATCGCTCGCGGTGACGACCGGCTGCCCGCCAGCGTCGCCGACGCGGTGATCGGCCGGCTCCACGGTCTGCCGGCCGGCGCCCGCACGGCGGTCGAGCGCCTGTCGGTGGTCCCGGGTGGCGCCCCGCTGGAGCTTGCGACGGCGTCCGGGCTCGAGCTGGAGGACCTGGCGCTCGCCGAAGCGCACGGCCTGCTGGTCACAGACGGTCGCGACCTGGCGTTCCGGCACGAGCTCGCCCGCCTCGCGGTGGCGAGCTCCCTCCCAGCCGCGAGCCGCATCGGACACCACCGCGCAGTGCTGGAGCAGCTGCTCGACACGGACGACGAGGCGGCGATCCTGCACCATGCCGTCGGCGCCGGCCGACGCGACGTCGTCGCCGCCCACGGGCCCGCGGCCGCGCGCGACGCCTACCACGCCGGCGCCTACCGGCAGGCCGAGGCCCACCAGCGCCACGTCCTCGACGCCGAGGAGTTGCTCGAGCCGACGGTCCGGGCCGAGCTGCTCGAGGACCGCGCCTGGACGCTCTACAACCTGCACCGCTCCGACGACGCGCTCGCGACGGCCGCTCGTGCCACCGAGCTACGGGCCCGCCTCGACGACCCCGTCGCCCACGCTCGCGCCCTGACCGTGCTCAGTCGCATGCACTACATGGCCAACGACCCGGGTGCGGCCATCGCCGCTGCTGAGGAAGCCAGGCTCCTGTTCGAGCGTCACGGTGACGAGGAACAGCGCGTCGAAGGGTTGGTCACCAGGGCCAGCACCTACGCGCTGGTCGAGGAACCCGCGGACCTCGCGATGGAGCTGACGGAGATGGCGGTGACCGCAACCGAGGACCTCGACCGGCCGGACCTGCGGTCCCTCGCGCTCAACTACCGGGCGGTGGCCCGATGCGCCGGTGGCCGTCGCCCCGATCCGGCGGACTTCCGTGAAGCGATCCGACTCGCGCTGAGAGCGGGGCGCCTCGAGCTGGCCGCCCGCGCCTACACCAACCTCGCCTTCGAGCTACTGGTGAGCAAGGAGCCCACCCAGGAGACGCTGCCGGTGCTCGACGAGGCACTGGCCTTCGTCGAGGACCACGACCTGCTCTCGCACGCCTTCGACCTGCGCGCACGACGCGCCGCCGTCACCTTCGCCCTCGGTCGGTGGGAGCAGGCCGAGCACGAGCTGCAGCGCCTGCGTGCTTCCAGCCACCAGCGCGGGATGATCGATCTCATCGCCCTGGAGACGCTGGCGCGGCTCGCGCTCCGCCGCGGGGACGCGACCGCCGACGAGCTGGTCGACAGCGCGTGGTTCCTGGCGAGACGCAGCGAGGCGGTGCCGTACCTCGGACTCATCGGAGCCATCCGACTCGAGCAAGCCTGGCTCGAAGGCGACGCCGGAGCCGTGCCGGCGATCCTCGCCGAGCTCCCCCTCGATCGGCTCCGCCCCCGCATGCGCGCTGAGGTGCTGCGCTATGCCCAGCTGGCCGGCGCACCGGTCGAGGCCGCCAGCGACGTGGCCGAACCCTGGGCCTCCTCGATCGCCGGGGACTGGCGCTCGGCCGCCCGCGCCTGGCGTGAGGACCAGCGGCCCTACGAGCTCGCGGTCGAACTCGTCGCCTCCGGGGAGATCGAACCGACCAAGGAAGCGCTGCACGTCCTCGACGGGCTCGGCGCGGCCCCGGCCGCCAGGCTCGCGAGGCGCCAGCTGCGCGAGCTCGGTGTCCGGCACGTGCCCAGGGGGCCCCGCGAACCGACCCGACGGCACCCGGCAGGGCTGACCGAACGGCAGGCGGAGGTCCTGCAGCTGCTGGCCGAGGGCCTCACGAACGCCCAGATCGCGGAGCGGCTCGTGGTCTCGGTGCGCACCGTGGATCACCACGTGGCCGCGGTGCTCCAGAAGCTGGGGGTCACCTCGCGTCACGAAGCCGTCGAACGCGACGCCGAGCTGCAGGCGCTCGACATCGGTTGGCGTTGACCGCCCCGCCGATCCACCGACGGTCCTCCTGGCCCCAGCCGACGAGACCTACCATCGGTGACCGATCGCCGAGGCGCCACCGTCGCGGACCGATCGCCGAGGCCCCACCGTCGCGGACCGATCGCCGAGGCCCCACCGTCGGTGAGCGATCGTCGAGGCCCGACCGTCACGCGACCTGGAGGTCGGCGAGCACGTCCGCGAGCTCCAGCGGCGGTTCCGTCAGCCAGGCATCGACCTCGACGAGCCCGTCCGCGTGACGCACCCGCAGCTGCGGCAGCACACGCCGCAGCAGCGCGAGGCTCGCTACGTTGTCGGGCAGGACCGTGGCGTGGAGCCGTTCCACGCCTGCCGCTCGTGCCTGATCGACCAGCTGGGTGAGCAGTCGCCTGCCCACACCGCGGCCTTGCCAGGCGTCGACGACCTCGTAGGCGAGCTCCGCCCGGTGGTGTTCGTCCACCACGTAGCGGGCGAGCCCGACCGGCTCCCAGCGCCTTCCCGATCGAGCCTCGGCCACCAGGGCGACGTGCGACTGATCGTCGACGTCGAGCAGCGCCGACCTGGTGGCGCTGCCGAGGTCCTCCACCGGGGCCATGTAACGGGCCCGGCGACTGGCCGCGGAGAGCCCCTCGAAGACGGTCACGAGTGCCTCCTCGTCCGTGCGGGTGAAGCGGCGGATCCGGATCCGGCGGTCGTGACGCGGGCGCATGTCTGGGCTCCTGGTCGGTGACCCGACCGTCCGCCTCCGCATGAGCACTCGGAACGGTGCCCATCACCCATCTCGCGTTCGGGGGTTACCCATCCCGCCGCGCGCACCGCCTCTCGCGTCACGGCATAGGTAGGCCAGCGCCCCGAGATGGGTGGCGCCCACCGCGGTCGCCCGCCCCTGCCTCGGGGATGGTCGGGGTCCGGACGAAGCCGAGGGGGCGAGACGATGAACCAGCACCAGATCCACGCGCTGATCACGCAGCAACAGCAGCAGGCGGTCACACGCCACACCACCCACACGGCCCGCGGCGGGGCCGGGCGGCGCACCCGCTGGGGCCGGCGAGGTGGCCGGCGCATCCCGTCGCGGGGGACGCCCGCTCGCGAGGTGGGTCGATGAGCACACCGTCAGCAAGCGTTCGGGCAGCGGCCAGCGGCACGACCGCACGCACGCTCCCCGGCACGAACAGCTACGCGCTCCGTCGCACGTCAGCCCGGTCGCTCCCGGGCACCAGACGGGACGCTCTTCTCGACGCGTCGATGGATGCCCTGCGCGATGTCGGCCCGGTCACGCTGG
>SKTG01000155.1 GCA_007118045.1 Nitriliruptoraceae bacterium | reverse complement strand
TCCGCGCTCGGCGTCGTCGAACCACAGGAGCTCGGCGGCGTCGTAGACCGGGTGGTCGGGGAACTCGAAGTTGAGCATGGCCGCGACGACGCCCAGCCGCAGCGACAGCGGACAGACGATCTCGGTTGCGCCGGTGTGGGACTCACCGTCGGTCGGCCGCACCTCGGTTGCACCTCCCAGGGGGACGAGGGCATCGAACCTGCCCGACACGCTGGACGGAATGGCCAAGAGGCCCGCGGTCGCTGGGCCCTCCGCCGGTCGCGCCGTCCTGCCCTCAGGAGGCTTCACCGAGCGTGCGCGCGAGGCCATCCGGAAGCGCCGACGACGTCCGGGCGGAAGAGGGCGGCGACGTCCCACCCGCCGAGCATGCAGCCAACCACTACGCTGTCGGCACCCCAGACCCGGAGGTGGCACGTAACCCCGCGGGCCTCCAATGGGCTCGCCGCGGTTCGAGGGAGCGGTAGATGGCGCTGTTGGGCAACCTCGCACTCGTCGCCGTCTTCGCCTGGGTGGTGCGGGGGCTGCTCGGCGCGCGCGAGCTCACGTGGCGGAGGATGGTCGCGGCGGTGCTCGTGGGCTTCACGGTCGGGGCGACGTTGGCAGGGCTCGTGCTCGTCGACGTGTCCCGACTCGGGGAACCGGGGGTGGACCCTGGCGAGTTGACGCCGCCCGCTCGCGAGCTGTTCGCCTTCGCACTGCCGCTGCAGGTGGTGGCCACGATGGTCGTCGTCGTGGCCTTCGAGCTGCTGTTCGCCCGGCCGCCTCGAAGTCGGACGCTGCGGCCGGCGCGGCCCCTGCGGGCGCTGCGCCGGCGGATGCGGATCGGGCTGCGTGCGGTGGCGGTGTCGCGCATCGCTGCCCGCCACGGTCTCGCGCCGCTGCTCGGCCTCAAGCGCGGGGAGGTCTCGAGCCGTGACCCTGCCGAGCTCGCCCGGGGCGTGCGGGTGGCGCTGGAGGACGCCGGCGGGATGTTCGTCAAGCTCGGCCAGCTGCTGGCCACCCGGCCCGACCTCCTCCCATCGGAGGCGCTGGCCGAGCTCGGGAGGCTGCACGCCGCTGCCCGGCCGCTGTCGCGGGTGGAGGTGGAGGCGGCGATCGCCGCCGAGATCGGTGACCTCGGCGGGGTCTTCGCCGAGATCGACTGGGAGCCGCTGGGGTCGGCCTCCATCGCTCAGGCGCACGCCGGCCGGCTGCACGACGGGCGCGAGGTGGTCGTGAAGATCCGCCGCCCCGGCCTCGAAGAGGTCGTCGAACGCGACCTTGCGATCGTCCTGTGGCTCGCGCGCCTCGCCGAGCGGCGCACCGTCTGGGGGCGCGCCTACGAGGTGACGGGTCTGGCCGGGGAGTTCGCCGAGGCGTTGCGCGCGGAGTTGGACTTCCGCCGCGAGGGCCGCGCCGCGGCCGAGATCGCCACCGCGACCGCCGCCCACCCGCGGGTGCGGGTCCCTGAGGTCGTCGAGGTGTACACCACCGAGCGGGTGCTCGTCATGCAGCGGCTGCACGGCCCCACGCTCTCGGCTGCGCTGGGGCGGGACCAGCTGCCAGCCAACGCCCGGGAGCTGGCCGACGACCTGTGCGCCTCGCAGGTCGTCGCGATGCTCGCCGGTCAGCGCTTCCACGGTGACCCACACCCGGGCAACGTGCTGCTCGGCTCCGACGGGGCCCTCGGGCTCATCGACTTCGGCGTCACCGGTCGGCTGGACGCCTTCGAGCGCGCCTCGATGTTCCAGATGCTGCTGGCGATCAAGCTGGAGCAGCCCACATTGCTGTACGAGGCCCTCGTCGCCGTCGGCGCGGTGGGCCCGTCGCATCCGCCCGAGGAGATCGAGCGAGCGCTGGCGCAGTACATGGCTGCCAACATCGGGCCTGGTCTGCCGCCCGCCGAGGCGCTCACCGAGTTGCTGCGGCTGACCACCCGGCTCGGCATCCGCCTGCCGTCGCAGGCGGCGACGATGTTCCGCGCGCTCGCGACGCTCGCCGGCACGCTCGAGACCCTCTCGCCCGGCTACCCGCTCATCGAGCAGGTCGCCGACCTCGGAGGCGAGGAGTTGCGTGAGCGGATGGCGCCGGGCTCCGTTGGCGAGTTCGTCCAGCACGAGTGGGCGCAGCTCGGGCCGCTGCTGCGCCGCGCTCCCCGCCACCTCGACCGCATCGCCACCCAACTCGAGCACGGTGGGCTGACCACACGGGTGCGGCTGTTCGCCGACGCCGCCGACGTCGGTGTCATCGAGCGGCTGCTCAACCGCGGCGTGCTCGCCATCCTCTCGCTCGGGGTCGGGTTCCTGTCGGTGCTCATGCTCGGCACCGACGCCGGCCCCGACCTCGCCGGTACCGACGTGCGCCTGCTCGAGGTCTTCGGCTGGTTCGGGCTGTTCGCCGGCACCGTCCTGCTGCTGCGCGTGCTGCTCGACGCGCTCCGCACCGAGACCCGCGCGCGGTGACACGGGCCGTGGGTCCTCAGTCGGCCCGGAGCGGTTGGCGCTTGCCGTAGGTCGCGGTGCGCCACAGCCATTCGACCGGCCCGTAGCGGAAGCGGCGCAGCCATAGCGGGCAGGCGATGAGCAGCAGCGCCCAGATCCCCACGACGACGAGCAGCGCCCAGGCGCTGCCGAGCGTCTCGTAGAGCCCGAAGCCGGCGAAGACCACGAGCGCGATCACGCTCTGGGCGAGGTAGGCGCTCAAGGCCATGCGGCCGACCGCGGCGAGTCGCCGTGGCGCACCGAAGCGCAGCGCGAGCAGCGCCGTCCCGGCGAGGTAGCCCGAGGCGAGCAGCGGCGCGCCGAGCAGTTGCACGACGGCGATGACCACGAGCACGCCGGGGTTCTCCGCGCCCTGCTGCAGCGTCGCGCCGCCCCACAGCGGCCCGATCGGGCCGAGGGCGAGGTTGACCGGCAGACCGAGCCCGAGCCCCCACACCGCGACGCGGCGCAGGAGCCGGCGGTGGGCGGCGAGGTCGGCGACCACGCCGGCGCGGCCGACGGCGAAGCCGAGCAGGAACAGCCCCAGCACCCACGGGATCATCACCAGTTGGCCGGTCTGCAGCAAGAACGACTCGACGGCGTTGGCCGCGACGACGTCGAGGTAGGAGCCCTCGGTGTAGGCGGCCACGGCCTGCGCCTGCAGGTCGGCGAAGAACGCTTGTTGCTCGACGACCGCGGGATGGTCCTCCGGCGGCTGCGGGGCGAAGGCCGCCAGTGCCGTGCCTGCGGCCCACAGCAGCGCCATCACCACGACGAGGCCTGTGCCCCAGCGCAGCGCGGTCGTGGCGCGCACGTTCACGAAGGCGAGCAGGGCCAACCCCGTGAGCCCGTAGAGGAAGAGGATGTCGCCGGGGAACAGCAACACCATGTGCGCCAGGCCCAGACCCACGAGGATCCCGTAGCGGCGCGCGAGCAGGCGCCGCGGCGACCGCCCGGCGCGCACCGCCCGCTCGGCGATGATGGCCGCGCCGATCCCGAAGAGGATCGCGAACATCGACAGGAACTTGCCGGCCGCCAGCCAGCCCATCCCGAACTGGACGACCTCGTCGGCGGCCGAGACCGCCGGGGCCTCACCCACGAACGCGGCGTAGAAGCCGCTGCCGCGCATGTACTCGATGTTGATGAGCAGGATCCCCAGCAGCGCCACGCCCCGCAGGACGTCGAGCACCGGCTCGCGCTGAGCCGGCGACGTCGGCGCGACCACCCCGCCCCGACGCGCCTCACCGCGCCCAGCGTCCTGCACCCCACCGGCCTCGGGCATCCTGCCGACCTCCTCAAGGACGAGGCGGGACGGCGGAGCGTCTGCCTCCAGCCGTGCCTGCCGGGACGAGCGCGCGACGACCGCGACGCGGCCGTCATGATCCCGCCTGTCCGGCAACGGCGCCGGAGGCCAACGGCCTGGCCCAGGGCGGCCAAAGGCCCGCTCTCCGGCAGGGCCGGATCGTCGGCGCCCTCAGGGCTCCCAGCGGAACCGCCATACGGCGAGCACTGCGCCGAGGGCCGCCCAGGAGGCGACGATCGCAAGCTCGCGACCCGCCCAGAGGCCGTCGAGGAAGGCGGCTCGCGTCGCGTCGATGAGCGGGGCCAGCGGCAGCACCCCGGCGAGGTCGGCGACCACCTCGGGGAGCACCTCGGCGAGGGGGAAGACCCCGGAGAGGAACGCCAACGGCATGAAGGTGGCCAGGGTGATGCCCGGCACCGCGTCCGCGTCGGGGACCAGCGAGGCGACGGCCAGCCCGAGCGCGCCGAGGCAGGCGGTGCCGAGCGCGAGGGTGACCAGCAGCGGCGGCCAGCCGGTCGCGACCGGAGTCACGTCGTGGACGAGCCACCCGAGCAGCAGCACGATCGCGACCGCCAGCGCCACGACCCAGAAGGTCGAGACGATCCGCCCGGCGAGGTAGGCCCAGGCCGGCACCGGGGTGCCGCGCAGCCGCTTGAGGACGCCCTGGTCGCGGGCGGTGGCGACGGTCTCGGGCAGGGTCACGTAGGCGATCAGCGCCAGCCCGAACACCGGCATGCCGGTGGTCATCCACACCGAGAACGCGAACCCGTCGACCACGGGATCGCCGATCACCAGCGGCAGCAGCACCACGAACAGCGAGGGGAAGGCCAGGGCGAAGAAGGCGTACACGGGCTCCCGCCACACCGACCGGTTGGCGTGACG
>SKTG01000036.1 GCA_007118045.1 Nitriliruptoraceae bacterium | reverse complement strand
GTCGCGAGCTCGACCGTCGGCGCGGCGCGAACGGCCTGGCCGCGGCCGACCCCGCTCGGCGGGGTGCTCACGACGCGCGGGAGCGCCAGCCCGGACCGCATCGTGGCGGGTGGGCGGCTCCCTCGACGCGAGTACGCTCGGGACCGATGTCGAGGTCCACCGCGTCCGCGGTCGGGGACGGAGCGCCACGTGAGCCAGACCATCACCGTGCAGCACGACGGAGCCAGCGCCGAGCTGGAGAGCGGCGCGACCGCGCTCGAGGCGCTGAAGGCCCTCGAGGCCGTCCGCGGCCAGATCGTCGCGGCCACGGTGGACGGGCACGAGTGGGACCTCGACCGCCCCGTGCCCGACGGCGCCGAGCTCGCGGCCGTGTACGCGGACACGGAGCAGGGACGGGCCATCCTGCGCCACTCGACCGCTCACCTGATGGCGCAGGCCGTCACCCAGCTGTTCCCCGGCGCGAAGTGGGCGATCGGCCCTCCGATCGAGGACGGCTTCTACTACGACTTCGACGTCGAGCGGCCCTTCACACCCGAGGACCTCGAGGCCATCGAGGCGCGCATGGCCGCACTGGCGCGCGAGAAGCAGACGTACGTGCGCGTGGAGGTGACCCGCGAGGCGGCGCTCGACGAGTTCGCCGACCAGCCGTACAAGACCGAGGTGATCGAGCTCGTCGACGCCGGGACCATCGTGAGCGCGGTGGACACGGCGCCCGAGGAAGCCACCGGCGACGGCGACGGTCCCACGTTCACCGTCTACCGCAACGTCAGGCCCGACGGCAGCGTCGCCTGGTCGGACCTGTGTCGGGGGCCCCACGTCGTCTCCACCGAGCGCATCCCCGCGTTCAAGCTGTTGCGCAGCGCCGGCGCCTACTGGCGCGGTCGTGAGGACCGTCCGATGCTGCAACGCATCTACGGGACCGCCTGGGAGTCGAAGAAGGCCCTGACCGCACACCTCGAACTGCTCGAGGAGGCGCGCAAGCGCGATCACCGCAAGCTCGGGCGCGACCTCGAGCTGGTGCACTTCCCGGAGGAGCTCGGGCCCGGGCTGTCGATCTTCCTGCCCGCCGGCGCGATGGTGCGCAAACTCATGGAGGACTGGATCCGCGACGAGACGTTGGCTCGTGGCTACCAGCCGGTCTACACCCCGCACATCGCAAAGGAGGACCTCTGGCACATCTCCGGGCACCTCGAGAACTACGCGGAGCTGATGTACCCGGGGATGGACCTCGACGACAGCGACCGC
Source organism: Nitriliruptoraceae bacterium (assembly GCA_007118045.1). Lineage (GTDB taxonomy): Bacteria > Actinomycetota > Nitriliruptoria > Nitriliruptorales > Nitriliruptoraceae > SKTG01. The sequence continues at coordinate 3,400 of SKTG01000036.1, read as the reverse complement.
GGTGGCGAAGGCCAGGAGCACCGGCCCGGCTCGGCCTACCGGCTCAAGCCGATGAACTGCCCGTTCCACATCCTGGCGTTCACCTCCAGGACCCGCTCCTACCGTGAGCTGCCGATCCGGATCTCCGAGCTCGGGACCGTCTACCGCTACGAGCGCTCCGGCGTGGTCAACGGGATGCTCCGGGCCAGGGGCTTCACCCAGGACGACTCGCACATCTTCTGCCGCGACGACCAGGTCGTCGACGAGATCGCGGACTGCGTCGAGTTCGCGCGTGACCTGTACCGCGTGTTCGGTCTCGGCGAGCCCTCGAGGGTCGCGATCTCGACCCGGCCCGAGAAGTCGCTCGCCGGCAACGACGAGGCATGGGCCGCTGCGGAGCAGGCGCTGATCGACGCCGTGGCCCGGACCGGGCTCCCGTACGAGACCGACCCGGGGGAAGGTGCCTTCTACGGCCCGAAGATCGACATCCACGCCCGCGACGCGATCGGTCGCGAGTGGCAGCTCACCACGGTGCAGATCGACTTCAACCTGCCCGAGCGCTTCGACGTCTCCTACGTCGGTGCCGACGGCGCCAAGCACCGCCCGTACATGGTCCACCGGGCCCTGTTCGGCTCGATCGAGCGCTTCTTCGCCGTGATGCTCGAGTCGTTCAACGGTGCCTTCCCCACCTGGCTGGCCCCCGAGCAGGTCCGCGTGGTGCCGGTGGCGGCGGACTTCCTGGACTACGCCCAGGAGGTCGCCGGTGCGCTGCGGGCCCACCGTGTCCGCGTCGAGGTCGATGCCGGTGACGGGACGCTCGGCAACAAGATCCGGGACGCCCAGACCTCCAAGGTCCCCTACAGCCTGGTCGTCGGGGGCAGCGAGGCGGACGCCGGGACCGTGGCGATCCGGCCGTACCACGGCGAACAGCGCAAGGACGTCGAGCTGGACGCGTTCGTGCACGAGCTCGTCGACGAGATCGAACAGAAGCGTCCGCCCCAGCCGCTCCCGGGAGGACCGACGTGAGCGACGACGCCAGCCTCTCCTACGGCGAGCTCGCGGCCTGGTACGACGCGATCTACGACGCCAGGTCCAAGGACTACGCGGGGGAGGCCGCCGGGCTGCTCGAGCTCGTGCGGTCGGGCGGGAGCCAGCCACGGTCCCTGCTCGACGTCGCGTGCGGCACCGGTCGCCACCTCGAGGTCTTCGCCGGCCACCTCGACGACGTCGCCGGGCTGGACAACTCCACCGAGATGGTCATCCTCGCCGGTGAGCGTCTGGGTCGCGACGTCACCCTGCACGAGGGCGACCTGCGCTCCTTCGACCTCGGGCGCACCTTCGACGTCGTGACGTGCCTGTTCTCCTCGATCGGTCACGTCGCCGACGACGAGGAGCTGGACGCCGCGGTCGCCACCATGGCCAGGCACGTCGGCGCGGACGGTTGGCTGCTGATCGAGCCGTGGCTGACGCCGGACCGCGTGGACGAGGGCGGTCGCCGCGACGTCGTCACGGCGGAGACGCAGGAGGGTGTCGTCGCACGCGTCGGGAGCTCCCACGTCGACGCGGGCGCGCTCGTGATCGAGTTCGGCTGGGCCGTGGCCTCCCCCGCGGGTGTGGTCACCACCCAGGAACACCACCGCATGCCGCTGTTCACGCAGGAGCGCTACCTGGAGGCGGTCAGCCGGGCCGGACTCGTGGCGAGCTGGTACGACGACCTGCCCGCGCTGGGCGACCGCCGCGGGCTGCTGGTCGGCCGCCGCGAAGGCTGAGCCGGGTCGTGGCAGCGTCACCGAGGAGGGCCGGTCATCGGCCTGCCGAGCGAGAGGAAGCGAACGTGCCGGACGAGCTCGAGCACGAGACCGTCGGTGAGGTGCGCCGCGACGAGCGCAGCGACCAGCCGGGTATGGGTACCGACGCGCTCCAACGGCTCTGGGCCCCGTGGCGGTTCGGGTACCTCGTCGGCGACGACCCGATCGACGGCTGCCCCTTCTGCGTGCTGCCCGAGCGGGGGCCCGAACGGGACCGCGAATCGTTGATCCTGCACCGGGGCGAGCACGCCTACGTGATCTTCAACGCCTACCCCTACAACCCCGGGCACCTGATGGTCGTGCCCTACGCCCACGAGGCCGAGGTCGAGACCCTCGACGCCGCCGTCGCCGCGGAGCTCTTCGAGCTCGGCCGGCGCTCGGTCGCCGCGCTGAAGGAGCGGGTGCGCTGCCAGGGCGTCAACCTCGGGATGAACATCGGTGCCGCCGCCGGGGCCGGGATCACCGAGCACGTGCACCTGCACGCCGTGCCCCGCTGGGTCGGTGACACCAACTTCATCTCCGTCGTCGGCTCCGCTCGCGTCCTGCCACGCGCGCTGTCCGAGATGTACGACGTGCTGGCGCCAGGCTTCGCCTGACGCGCGCCCCACGTGTGTGGCGACGTACTGGCGCCAGGCTTCGCCTGACGCGCGCCCCACGTGTGTGGCGACGAGCTCGCCCCCGGTTTCACCTGAGGTCAGGTGCCGGGGGCTCCGAGCCGTCGCTCGGTAGGCTCGGGTGCGCCGCCGTCCAGGATCCCCGTGGCCATCCGCTCGCAGTTCCCGCAGTACGTCGACGCCCTCACGGGCCCGGCGGGGCGCGTCCTGGCTCGGACGGGCATCAGCCCGAACGTCATCACGACCCTCGGGCTGCTCCTCACGGCCGGTGCCGCCTTCCTCGTCGCCACCGGGGAGCTGGTGCTCGGCGGTTGGCTGCTGGTGGCCGGCGGGCTGATGGACACCTTCGATGGCGCCGTCGCGCGGGCCGCCGGCCGCTCGACGCCGTTCGGTGGGTTCTACGACTCGGTCAGCGACCGGGTCTCCGACGGGCTGATCCTCGCCGGTCTCGCCTGGTACCTCCGCGACGAGCCACGGTTGTTCGCGTTGACCCTCGTCGCGCTGCTCGCCGCCAGCGTCACCAGCTACGTCCGCACCAAGGCCGAGTCGATCGACCTCGACTGCTCGGTCGGGATCATGGAACGCGCCGAACGGGCCATGCTGCTCGTGGTGGCCCTGATCTTCCACCGCTGGCTGTTCGAGCCCGTGTTGTGGCTCCTCGCCGTCGGGGGGACGGTGACCGTCATCCAGCGGGTCCACCACGTGTGGTGCCAGATCGACCGCGACATCCCCGAGGAGCTCCTCGCCCTCACCCAGCACGACCGCGCCTGGAGCCGGGCCTTCAAGGCGGCGGCGCGGCGCTTCTACGGCCAGCGCAACTTCGACGGCGCGGTCGGTGAGCGCTCCTCCACGGACCACGGGGACGACGAACCCGGGATCGACGTGCAGGGCGGTCCGGTCGCCGGGGACGGTGACGGGGCGTTCGAGATGGACGGTTCCGCGGTGGACGGCGACGACCGGGTGTTCGGGGTCGACGCGTCGGGCTACCCGGCGGGGACG
>SKTG01000399.1 GCA_007118045.1 Nitriliruptoraceae bacterium | reverse complement strand
CCTCGATGCCGGTGCGCTCGCAGAAGCTCGACAGGGCGTAGCCGCCCCCGAGCTGCTCGCGCTTCCACGGTCGCAGGGGCTCCAGGCTGTGGGTGGTCACCACGTGGGGGACGTCGTGGACCAGCTTGGCCAGGTGCCCACCGAGGTTGGCGTACCAGGTGTGGCTGTGCACCAGATCCACCCCCTCGACACCCGCCGCGATCAGCAGGTCGGCCGAGACCGTCCGCAGCGCCGCGAGGTGGGGCGCGTCACCGGCGAGGGCGTCCCACTCCCGGTAGCTGCGGGCGACGAGCGGATCGTCGCGCTCGGCGCCGAACGCGTGCACGCGGACCTGCACGTGCGAGGCCAGGGCGCGGGCCAGCTCGGCGACGTGCACGCCGGCCCCGCCGTAGACCTCCGGTGGGTACTCCTTGGTCAGCAACCCGACCTGCGGCTCGCTCATCCGGTGCTCCTCAGCCGCCACCGTGCTCGTCGGGGGCGGGCACGTGATCGCCCTTGCCTATCGTGACGACACCGCCGTCGGACACCGCGAACCGGCGCCGGTCCTCGGTCTCGTCGACGCCGATCTGCGTCCCCGGCGGGATGACGACGTTCTTGTCGACGATGGCCTTGCGGACGATGGCCCCCTCACCGACCCGGACCTTGTGCAGGATCACGCTGTCCTCGATCAGCGCACCCGCCTCGACGTGGACCTGGGGCGAGAGCACCGATCGGCGCACGGTCCCGCCGGAGACCACCGTGCCCGAGGAGACCATCGAGTCCACGGCCGAGCCACGCCGATGCTCCTCGTCGAGCACGAACTTGGCTGGTGGCAGCGGGTCGTGCCAGGTGTAGATCGGCCACTTGAGGTTGTAGAGGTTGAAGATCGGGTGCACGGAGATGAGGTCCATGTGCGCCTGGTGGTAGGCGTCGATCGTGCCGACGTCACGCCAGTACCCGCGGTCGCGTTCGGTGGAGCCCGGGACGTCGTTGTCGCGCACGAAGTCGTGGACGTGCGCGTCGCCCCGTTCGACCATCCCGGTGATGATGTCGCCACCCATGTCGCGACCGCTCTCCTCGTCCTGCGCATCGCGCACGACGGCCTCGATCAGGGCCTCCGTGGTGAAGATGTAGTTGCCCATCGAGGCAAGCACCTGGGTCGGGTCGTCCGTCAACCCCTTCGGGTCGGACGGCTTCTCCCGGAAGGCGCGGATCCTGCCGCTGTCCTCGGGCTCGATCACCCCGAAGGCGAAGGCCTCCTCGATCGGGACCCGCAGGCCGGCGACGGTGACACCCGCACCTGACGCGATGTGGTCGTCGAGCATCTGGGTGGCGTCCATCCGGTAGAGGTTGTCGGCCCCGAAGACGCAGATGTAGTCCGGCTGCTCGTCGCGGATCAGGTTGAGGTTCTGGTAGACGGCGTCGGCCGAGCCCGCGAACCACGACCCGCCCGTGCGCATCTGCGCCGGGACGGGCGAGACGTAGTTGCCGAGCAGCGGTGAGAGCCGCCACGTCTTGGCCAGGTGGGCGTCCAGGCTGTGGCTCTTGTACTGGGTCAGCACCGCGATCTTGCGGTAGCCGGAGTTGACGAGGTTCGACAGCGCGAAGTCGACGAGGCGGTAGTCACCGCCGAAGGGCACGGCGGGTTTCGCGCGGTCGCGGGTCAGCGGCTGCAGCCGCTTGCCGGCTCCGCCAGCCAGCACCACTCCGAAGACCTCAGGACTACGCGCACGGGCCATGGCCGTCCTCCCGTCATCGAGAACCTCCGGGCCGACCCTAGTGGTCCACGCCCGGCGAGGTGCCGCTCACCGTGGAGCGTCGACGGGCGAGACCACGCCGTAGCGCTCCGCGTAGTCCGCGACCATCCGGTGGCTGCTGAAACGGGGCGTCAGCCAGCGCATCGACTCGAGCATCATGCGGACCCAGGTCCGCGGGATGCCGTCCGCGTCACGGTCGTAGAAGGCGGGTACCACCTCGTCGGCGAGCAGGCGGTACAGGGCGTCGGCGTCCCGCGAGTCCTGTGCGTGCCGGTCGTCGAGCAGGTGCGCGTCGCCGATCACCCACCCGAACCCGGGCGGCGTAGCCTGGTCGGCGAGGTCGGTGACGGCTTCGTCCCACCAGCCGTCCAGCACGGAGAGGTTCAGTCCCCCGTTCATGGCGGCCTTCATGCCGGAGGTGCCGGAGGCCTCGTTCGGCCGCAGGGGCGTGTTGAGCCAGACGTCGCAGCCGGCCACGAGCTCGGCGGCCAACCGCAGATCGTAGCCCTCGAGGAACATGATCCGGCCGGCGAGCCGCGGGTCCCGGGCCAGGCCGACCAGCTCGGCGATCAGGCGTTGGCCGTCGTGGTCGGCCGGGTGGGCCTTGCCGGCGATCAGCAGCTGGACGGGCCGGTCCTCGTCACCGAGGATCGCGCCGAGCCGGTCGAGGTCGCTGGCCAGCAGCGTGCCGCGCTTGTAGGTCGCGAAGCGTCGCGCGAAGCCGATCGTGAGCGCGTCCGGATCGAGGCCGGCGTCGGCGAGTGGGGTCCCGGTGCGCTCCGCACGCGCCGCGGCGCGTCGCAGCACGGTAGCGAGCAGCCGGGCGCGGGCCCGCTGGTGGGCGGCCCAGACCCGCGCCGGGTCCAGGTCGCGGATCGCCTCGAAACGTGCCGGATCGAGGTCGTCCTCCCAGCCGGAGCCGAGCCCTTCGTCGAGCACCTCGGCGACGTGCGGCCCGACCCACGAGGCCGGGTGCACGCCGTTGGTCACGTGGTCGATCGGCGCCTGCTCGACGGGACGGTCCGGCCACAGGTGCGACCACATCTGCCGTGAGACGTGGCCGTGCAGCCGCGCCACACCGTTGCTGCGCCCTGCCAGCCGCAGCGCGAGGATCGTCTGGTTCCAGGGGGCGTGCCCCTCGTGGGTCGCGAGCTCCCACAGGCCCTCGAAGGCGACGTCCAGCTCGCGGGTCAGCGGGCGCAGGTGATGCGATACCAGGTCCCAGTGGAAGGTGTCGTGCCCCGCCGGAACGGGCGTGTGGGTCGTGAACACCAACTCGTCACGGACGGCGGCGACAGCGTCCGCGAGGGACCGACCGGCTCGGCGGTGCTCCCCGAGCCGCTCCAGGCCCGCGAACGCGGCGTGGCCCTCGTTGAGATGCACCACGTCCGGGCGCAGACCGATCGCGGTGAGCAGCCGGATGCCTCCCACGCCGAGCACGAGCTCCTGCCGGAGCCGGGTGTCCGCGTCGCCGCCGTAGAGCTGCCCGGTGATGGCGCGCAGGTGCGGCGGGTTGGTCGCGACGTCGGTGTCCAACAGGTAGACGGGCACCCGGCCGACCTGCACGCGCCACGCCTGGACGGCGACGACCCCGTCGCCGCCCTCGACCTCGACGTGCACCCGTTCTCCGTCCGCGTCGACGACGGGCTCGGCGGCGAGCTCCGCGAAGTCGTTGGTCGCCGGGGAGGCCTGCTGCTGGCCATGCTCGTCGATGGTCTGGCGGAAGTAGCCGTCGCGGTAGCCGAGCCCGACCGCGACCAGGGGCAACCCGAGGTCCGAGGCGGAGCGCAGGTGATCCCCGGCCAGCACCCCGAGCCCACCGGAGTAGGTCTTGAACCGGTCGGCGAGCCCGAACTCGGCACTGAGGTAGGCCACGGTCCGCTGGCGGTCACCGCCGGCGCGCACGAACCAGGTGTCAGCCGAGGCGAGGTGCTCGGCGAGGTCCGCGGCGAGCTGCGCGACGCGGTCGCGCAGCGGCTCGTTCGCGGCCAGCCCGGCGAGCTGCTCGTCGGAGAGCTCGGCGACGATGCGCCACGGGTCGCGGTCGGTGGCGTCCCAGGCGTCGGCGGCGAGCTCGGCGAAGAGCTCGCGCGTCGGCCGGTGCCAGGTCCAGCGCAGGTTCGTGGCGAGGGAGCGCAGCTCGTTGCGCAGGGTGGTCACGTCGTCGATGTCGGGATCCTCCGGGGCGAGGGTGCGGGAAGGTACTGCGGGCGCGGGGTCGCGTTCAGTGGCCGCTCACCGCCCCTTCGCAGCGAGGGTCGCTGCCACCCACGTAGCCCGCGGCGGTCACCTCGATCGCGTGGGCGTGGCCGACCCGATGGTCGTAGGGATCGATCGTCGCGACCGCGTGACCGCGGTCGGTCAGGTCACGGAGCAGCTCGTCCGGGACCCGGCCCTCGAGCGACACCGATCCGTCGGCGACGTCGACGAGGAAGCGCGGCGCGTCGAGGGCCGCCTGGAGCGGCTGTCCACGGTCGACGAGCTCGCTGAGCACCTGGAGGTGGATCTGGGGCTGCCCGTCGCCACCCATGGTGCCGAAGACCAACCAGGGGGCGCCATCCCGCAGCGCGAGCGCCGGGATCAACGTGTGCATCGGCTGGCGGCCGGGCGCGATCGCACCGGGGTCGTGCGGGTCGAGACTGAAGTGGGCGCCCCGGTCGTGCAGCCCGATCCCGGTCCCCGGCACCACCACCCCGGAACCGAAGCCGACGAAGTTGGACTGGATCAGGCTCACCAGCAGGCCGTCCTCGTCGGCCGCGCACAGGTAGGCGGTCCCACCGGGCGCCGGCCGCGCCGGCGGCCACGTCCCCGCCCTGGCCGGCTCGATCCCCCCCGCGATCGCCTCCAGCCGGGCCGGGGCGAGCAGTTGCTCGGGCGTCACCCGCATCGCGTCGCCGGCGGCGAGATGCTCCT
>SKTG01000321.1 GCA_007118045.1 Nitriliruptoraceae bacterium | reverse complement strand
GTTCACCGGACGAGCTGCACGACCTGCTGGTGACCCTGCTCGTCGCCGAGGAGCAGCTGCTCCCACGCGTGGTGGTGCGTCCCCACGAGCCGAGCCGCACCGTCTCGGTGCTCGTCGCGGTGCCCCGGGAACGCTGGGACACGGGCCTGCAGGCCGCGTTCACGGAACACCTGCGGACGAGCTTCGACGCCGAACGCCTCGAGGTGGAGGTCGCGGTCGACGACCGCGAGGAGGCGCTGGCCCGCTTCCTGGTGGGCCCGGGCGGCCCCCATCTCGACCCGGCCGCCTTGCCGAGCGCGGAGGAGCTCGAGGCCGTGCTGGTCCAGCTCACGCGACCGTGGCGCGAGCGGGTGCGACGGCTGCTGATCGGCGAGGAGGGCGCCACCGCCGACGATCCGCGGCTGCCCCTGCTCGACCGGTTCCCCATCACCTACCGCGAGGCGACGCCTCCTCGGACCGCCGTCGCCGACCTGCGGCTGCTGGTCTCCGTGCTCGCCGCCCCGGGGCCGGCCCTGGAGCTCGAGTTCCGGCCTGGCACCGCGCCGGGAGCCATCCGCCTCGTGGCGGCCAAGCGAGGGACGGCGCTCGAGCTGTCGGCGTTCCTGCCGATCGTGGAGAGCCTCGGCCTCACCGTCGTCGACGAGATCCCCCACCACCTGGACCCCGGGGCGGGCGAGCCCCTGACGCTCCACGACTTCGGGCTGCGCGCTCCGGCGGTCGACGTCGTCACGGACGGCCCCCGGCTCGCGGACGCCATCACTGCCGCGTGGCGCGGCCACCTCGAGGTCGACGCGCTGAACCGCTGCCTGATCACGGCGCGGCTCGACCGCGAGGACGTGGCCCTCCTGCGCACCTACCGGCGGCTGCGGCGCCAGCTCGGCACGGCCTACACCGCCGGCTACGTCGACGAGATCGTGGTCGGCCACCCGCAGAGCGTGCGGGCCCTGATGACCCATGTCCACGCCCGGTTCGATCCCCGGTGGATGGGCGCGGACGAAGCGGCCACCCGCGACGTCGTGCTCACCGAGCTCGACGCCCTGGAGCGGCTCGACCACGACCGGGTCCTGCGCGGGTTGCTCCACCTCGTCGACGCGACGCTGCGGACCAACGCCTTCCGGCCGGACGCTCGGGCTGACGACACCGGTGAGCCGTACGTGGCCGTCAAGTTCGACCCGGCGGCCGTCCCCGACCTGACCCCTCCGTTGCCCTACCGCGAGATCTTCGTGCACTCGCCCCGGATGGAGGGCGTCCACCTCCGCGGTGGCCCGGTGGCGCGCGGCGGCCTGCGCTGGTCGGACCGCCGCGACGACGTCCGCAGCGAGGTCCTGGACCTACTGAAGGCCCAGGTGCTCAAGAACGCGGTGATCGTGCCGACCGGCGCGAAGGGTGGCTTCGTGCTCACCTCCGAGCCGGACGATCCCGCCGAGCTGCGAGAGGAGGTCCGCCGCCAGTACGTCACCTTCGTGCGCGGGCTCCTGGACATCACCGACGACCTCGACGGTGATGCGGTGCTGCCGCCACCCGACGTGGTGCGGCGTGACGGCGACGACCCCTACCTCGTCGTGGCCGCCGACCGTGGGACCGCGACGCTCTCCGACACGGCCAACCAGGTGGCGCGTCGGTACGGCTTCTGGCTCGACGACGCCTTCGCGTCCGGTGGCTCCCAGGGCTACGACCACAAGGCGCTCGGTGTCACGGCGCGGGGCGCGTGGGTCGCCGTGCGCCGCCACGCCCGTGAGCTGGGGCTGGACGCGGAGCGCGACCCCCTCACCTTCGCCGGGGTCGGGGACATGTCCGGCGACGTGTTCGGCAACGCGCTGCTGCGTTCACGCAGCGTGCGCCTGGTCGCCGCGTTCGACCATCGCCACATCTTCCTCGATCCGGACCCGGACCCCGAGGCGGCCTTCGAGGAACGCCAGCGACTGTTCGACCTGCCGCGCTCCTCCTGGGCCGACTACGACCGCGAGGTGCTCGGCCCTGACGGACTGGTCGTCCCCCGCGGCGCCAAACGAGTGGTCCTCACGGACGCGATCCGGGCCGCGCTCCGTCTCGAGGCGGCGGAGCTGAGCCCTCTGGAGCTGATCGGAGCGATCCTGCGCGCGCCGGTCGACGTGCTGTTCGCCGGCGGCATCGGGACCTACGTCAAAGCATCCACCGAACGGCACGACCAGCTCGGGGACCGGGCCAACGACGAGCTGCGCATCGACGCGACGGAGGTCCGCGCCAGGATCGTCGGCGAGGGCGCGAACCTCTTCATGACCCAGCGAGCTCGGATCGAGCTGGCGCGTCGGGGTGGACGCCTCAACCAGGACGCCGTCGACAACGCCGCCGGCGTGATCACCTCCGACCTCGAGGTGAACATCAAGATCCTGCTCCGCGAGGCCGAGGAGCGGCAGCTGCTGGACCGGGAGGGCCGCGACGCCCTCCTCGCCGCGCTATCGGACGACGTGGTCGCCAGCGTGCTCCAGATCGTCGACCACCAGACGGCGGCGATCTCCCGCGAGCTCGCGCGGAGCCCCGCGTCGATGGAGGGCTACGGCGTCGTGCTCCGGCGTCTCGAAGCCACCAGCGACCTCGACCGCCACGTCGAGGTGCTGCCGACCGACGACGAGCTGGCGTCCCGCGCGAAGGCCGGCGCCGGGCTGACCCGTCCCGAGCTGGCCACGCTGCTGGCCTGGGCCAAACGCGAGCTGAAGGAGGCCCTGCTCGCGTCCCCCGTGCCGGATGCGCCGATGTGCGCCGGGCTGCTGGTCGACGCCTTCCCCGCCGAGCTCGTCTCCCGCTTCCCCGACCTGCCTCGTGAGCACCGCCTGCGACGGGAGCTCATCGCCACCCATCTGGCGAACGACGTGGTGGACCGGATGGGGGTCACCTTCGCCGCTCGCCTGGCGGAGGAGACCGGGACCCCGCTCCCGGAGGTGGTGCGGGTGTTCCACGCCATGCGCACCAGCCTCGGAGCGGACCGCTGGTGGTCCGAGCTCGATGACCTCGACGCGGCCCACGAACCCGACCGGGTCCGCGAGCTGGAGCGACCTCTCGAGGGGCTGCTGGCCGCGCTGACCCGTGCGCTCCTGACGGACCCCACCGCACCGGACCCCGCCGACGCCGTCGAGCGTCAGGCCCGGACCGTGCGCACCGTCCTGGACGGGGTCGCCGACCTCGGCTCCCCGGAGCAACGGCGCGTGCGGCTCGCCGAGGCGCGCCGGCTGGTCGACGACCTGGTCGAACCGGACCTGGCGCGCCTGCTCGCCAGCGTCGACGACCTCGCGCTGCTCCCCGACGTGGACGCCGTCCGCGCGGCCGCGGACGGCAGGGACGATCGCGAGGTGCTCGATGCACTGCTCCGGCTGGGGGACGAGCTGGGGATCGAGACGATCGAGTCGGCACTCAGCTCCGGTGACGCCCCGGGTGGCTGGCCGCGTCGTCAACGGCTCGGGTTGGCGCGGGACCTGCGGCGCGCGCGCCGTGTCGCGGCGATGACGGCGCTGCGGGCGGCTCCGGACCAGCCCGTCGCCGATGCGGTGGACGCGTTCCTGACCAGCCGGGGTCCGGCGCTCGGCATCGCACACGACGTGGTGACCGACGCGGTCGACGACGCGTCCGCGGGCGGGAGCGAGGCCCTTGCCGCGCTCGGGGTGGCGGCGCGGGCCATCCGTGAGACGATCGAACGCTCCCCCGACATCGAGGCGCTCCGGACGAGGCACGAGGCGAGCACAGCCGCGCCCGCCACGAACACCGACCCCGCCACGAACGCCGCCGATCCCACCACGAGGGACACGGCCTGACGGCACACCGCTCGCCGACACCAGGAGCGGTCAGCGGCTGGCGAGCGGGTTCCACGGGGCGCCGACCCGGGTCTGCGTGGCGACCTCGATGACGGCGAACTCGATCGTCAGCTCCGGCGGTAGCTCCGAGCCCTTCAGGTCGACGTCGAGCTGCGCCAGCCGGTCGTGGCACCAGGCAAGCTCCCCCGGATGGAAGCGACCGGCCTGCGCCTTCGTCTCGTCGTAACGACGACCGGGCCGCAGCCCCGCCTCCTTCGGCCCGGCTCCCGACCGCACCAGCATGAGCTGGCGGAGCCGGTAGGCGACGGCACCGAGCACCGCCAGCGGCGCATCCCCCGCGTCGAGCGCGCCGCGCAACGCGACCAGCGCGGCGCCCGGGTCGCGGGCGGCGATGGCGTCAGCCACGGCGAACCCCGAGGTCCTGCCCTGACCCTCCACGATCGCGTCGACCTGCTCGGCGGTGATGACCGCGACGTCGGGATGGGCGGCGCTGACCGTTCCCACCTGTGACGCGATCGCGCCCGGTTCCGTGCCCGCATGGGTCCGGATCGCCGCGATCGCGGTCGCGTCGGCCTTGCGACCCAGCCGCCGGAACTCCTCGCCGACGAGCCGGTCCCAGCCCCGGTCGTCCCAGTCGGCGGGCGCCTTCACGTCGACGCGCTCGCCGACCGCCTTCGCCGCCTTGGCGATCTTCTGCACCCGTCCAACGCCCCGGGCCACGAGCACCAGGACGGCGTCCGCGGACGGCGACTCCAGGTAGGCCTCGACCTCGGACTTCAGCTCGCCGGCCAGCGCCTCCACGCCTCGCACCACCACACAGGTCCGACCCCCGAACAACGAGGTGGTCCGCAGCTCCGGCAGGTGCTCGAGCTCGCTCGCGTCGTAGCGGTCGACCCGCAGGTCCGG
>SKTG01000211.1 GCA_007118045.1 Nitriliruptoraceae bacterium | reverse complement strand
GGGGGTACGGGAGCGTCTCGCCGACGACCTCGAGACCTGGGACGACCCGGTCGCCGCCGCCGAGGACGTCGAGCTACCGGAGCCGGACGAGCTGGACCTCGAGGACGAGGACCTGGAGGGATCGGTGGAGCTCCCCGAGGAGCTGGAGTCCGCGCTCGGGGACCGTCTGCCGACCGACCGGTCCGCCCTGGCGGCGTTGCTGGCCACCAGCGACCCGGACGATCTCGAGGACGACCTGCGCGAACGGATCGCCTCCGACCTCGTGGACGACCGCCCGGAAGGTCTCTCCGACGAGGGGTTGGCGACGCTGGCCGCGCTCGAGGCCGACGAGCTCATGCTCGACCGGCTCGAGCAGGCCGGCTTCCCGCTCACCGAACTCGACGCCGAGGACCGGGAGCAGCTGGAGCGATCGGAGCGGCTCGAGGCCGTCGGCGACGTCGAGGCCACCGACGGTGAAACACTGGTCGGCCACGTCGAGGTGCTGCGGGAGGAGGTGCCCGAGGACCTCGCCGGCGTCGTCGACGACGACGGCCTGCTCGTCGCGGTGTCCACGACCGCGGGCCAGGATGGTGCCGCCCGCGTCACCGAACAGGTGAGCGACCTCGCCGCTCCCGTCGCCGCCGCCGGCGGGGAGGTCACGGTCGCCAGCGAGCCGATCGTCAACCAGGAGATCATCGACGAGCTGTCGGCGGCGCAGCTGATCGCCATCGGGATCAGCCTCTCGGCGGCGACGGTGCTGCTGGTGGTCGCGACCTGGTTCAGCGCCCGGGCCGTCGGCCTGGGCCTCATCGGCATCGTGCCGAGCGTGGTCGCGCTCGTGCTCGTGCTCGGAGCGATGCGCGGCCTGGGCCTGGCCTTCAACGCCTTGACCGCGACGGTCGCATCCATCGCGGTCGGCATCGGGGTCCCGTACGGGATCCACCTCATCAACCGCTTCCGGGAGGCGATGGGTAGTGGCCGCGATCCGGACCGCGCGATCGGGGACGCGCTCGGCAACACGGGTCCGGCCCTGGTCGGATCCGCGGTGACGACGGGCCTGGCGTTCGCCGTGCTGATGCTGTCGACCTCGACGCCGTTGCGGCAGTTCGGCATCGTGAGCACCCTCATGATCGGTCTCGCGCTGCTCGGGTGCCTGTTGGTCCAACCGGCGCTGCTGGTGCTGTGGGGGCGGCGGCGCATGATCTCGGGTGGCCGCCGGGGCCGGGGGTCGCGGCGTGGCGGCCGATCCTCCGTGGACGAGGTCGTCGAACCCGTCGAGGTGCCCTGATGGCCGGTCCCGCCGAGCTGCTGCTGCGCGGTGGCCGCGTCTGGACCGGGATCGGCACCACGAGCGACGCGGTGGCCGTGACGGCGGGCGACGTCGTCGCGCTCGGCAGTGACGCGGTAGCGGCCCGCGGGCCGCGCACCGAGGTGGTCGACCTGGCCGGGGGCACGTTGCTCCCCGGCTTCCGGGACGGCCACCTGCACCCGCTGGCCGGCGGCGCCGAGACGCTCGACTGCGACCTCGTCGACAGCGACGACGTCGCCGACGTGCTGGCACGGGTGGAGCGTCACGCCACCTCGGACCCGACGGCGCCGTGGATCATCGGCTGGGGGTACCCGCCGGAGCTGCTCCCCGGCGGCGTCGGACGCGCCGAGCTGCTGGACGCGGTGGTGCCGGATCGGCCGGTCGCGCTGTGGTCGTCCGATCACCACATGATCTGGTGCAACTCACGAGCCCTGGAGGTGGCCGGCATCACCGCCGCCACGCCGGACCCGCCGCGGGGCACGATCGTCCGGGACGAGGTCGGCGCGCCAGCCGGCACGTTGTTGGAGGCCGACGAGCTGCTCGCCGACCACGTACCGGCCCGCGACGTCGACACGGCGGCGCGCGGCCTGCAGGTCGGCCTGGCGCGGATGGTCCGAGCGGGTCTGGTCGCCGGGCTCGACGCCTGGACCACGCCGGCTCAGCTGCCCGCCTACGAGCGCGTGGCGGACGCCGGCCTGCTGACCGTCGACCTCGACCTCGCGTTCAAGGTCGAGCCGGACTCGTGGCGGGAGGATCTGGCCGCCTTCGTGGACGCACGCGCTGCCACCCTCGCCGGACGTGAGCGCCGGCGTGTCGACGGTGTCCCCGGCGGCCGCCTGACGGCGTCGGTCGCGAAGTTCTTCGTCGACGGGGTCCTCGAGGCGGGCACCGGCCTGCTCCGCGAGCCGTACGAGCCCGGCCGTGGTGGCGGCTCCTGCGACCACGGTGCCGACCACGGCATCGCGAACTGGGAGGCGGCGGCGCTCGTGGAGGCGGCCACGGCGTTGGACGCGGCCGGGTTCCAGCTGCACTGCCACGCGATCGGCGACGCCGCGATCGGCCGCGCCCTGGACGCGTTCGCCCAGGTCGCGGCGCGCAACGGGCCCCGTGACCGCCGGCCGACGGTCGCCCACACCCACCTGGTGCATCCCGCCGACGTGCCACGCTTCGCCGCGCTCGGCGTGGTGGCCAACCTCCAACCGCTGTGGGCACAGCCCAACCGGATCGTGACCGAGCTCACCGATCCGCGTATCGGGCCGCGGCGCAGCCGGTGGCAGTACCCGATCGGCAGCCTGCTCCGGGCCGGCGCCAACGTCTCCTTCGGCAGCGATTGGCCGGTCTCCTCGCACGAACCGCTCGCCGGCATCGCCGTGGCCGTCACGCGCCAGACGGCCGACGGGCGCCCACCCGATGGCTGGTTGCCTGACGAGCGCATCGGTCTCGACGCCGCCCTGACGGCCTACACGGCCGGGACCGCCCACCAGATGGGTGACGAGGCGAGGGCGGGGACCATCGAGGTCGGCCGCCGCGCCGACCTCGTCGCAACGGCGCAGGACCTGGCCGAGGTCGCCCCACGCGGACTCGGCGACGTCGAGGTGACGGGGACCTGGCTGGCGGGCCGCCGCGTCCACGGTGGGTGATCAGGGCCTCTCCGTGGGTCGTCCCGCGCGTCCGGACGCGACTCCGGCACGGCCGGCCGCGCCTCAGCCGCGCGAGATGATGCGGGTACCGCTGCCGACGAGGTCGTACATCTCGATCACGTCGCTGTTGTACATCCGCACGCAGCCGTTGGACGCCGCCCGGCCGATCGAGCCCGTGTCCGGGGTGCCGTGGAAACGGATCAGCGTGTCGCCGCCGCCGAGCCGGTCCCAGTTGAGCGCCCGCACCCCGAGCGGGTTGCCCGGTCCCGGTCCGACGGTGGCTGGCATGTCGGCCCCCCAGCCGCCGGGGGCCGGGTTGTTCCAGGTCGGCATGTGACGCTTGGCCCCGACCCGGTACTGGCCGGTCGGGGTGGGCTGCTCGCCGGTCCCGACGGCGACGGGCCAGGTCCGCAGGACCTCGCCGTCGCGGTAGAGCTCCACCTCCCGACGCCCCTGGTGGAGCACGAGCACATCGCGGAAGGCGCCGGTGGTCACGGCCGGCTGGGTGGTCTCGGTGCGCAGCGGGACCCGGTCGTCGGCACCCTCGATCAGCTCGTCGAGCCCCGCGCGTGCGTGCTCACGGTCGAGGGCGACACCCGTCCGGTGCTCGCTGATCGTCAGTCCACCCGACCATGCGACCTGGGCGTTGCGGGCCTCGACGGCCACCTCGGAGGCGATCGCGTCGACGAACGTGGCGACGGCGTCCTCCTCGACGCTGACGGCCACCTCCGGTGGACCGTCCGCCCGAGCGGGCCCGCGCTCGGCGACGGCCTGCGTGGTGGCCTCGCGCTGGACGGAGCCCCCGTCGCCATCAACGGCCGCCAGCGCGGCGCGCACGGCCGCCTCGCCGTCCGGTACGGCGTCGAGGTCGCGCGGCGTGGTCTCCCACCGCCGGTCGTCGAGCTCCAGCGTCAAGGTGCGGTCGAGGGCGGCGGCCACCCCCTCGACCACCAGCGCCTCCGCGGCCTCGACCGTCTCGCCGAGCCGCTCCGGCAGGAGCGCCTCGACCGGCAGCTCGTACTCGCTGGTCGCGCCCTCGGCGTGGAGCGCCACCTCGAGGTGCTCGCGGGTGGCCTCGCGGTCCAGCCGCCGGCCCTCCACGTGGCCGGCGACCTCGGTGTCGCCGTCGACCCAGGCGAGCTCGGCGGCCACCGGCTCGGCATCGACCTCGGCGGCCAGGTCGGCGACGAAGGCGTCGAGCGCATCGCCGGGGACGTGCAGCCCGACGTCCTCGCTCACGTCCAACTCACCACCGAAGCGCACCCGTACGAGCTCGACGAGCGAGGCGTCGGCGGTGCGCTCCGCGGCGACCGCCAAGGCCCGGTCGAGGTCCGTGGTCGCGGCGAGCTGACGTGGGCTGACCTGCCAGCTGCGGTCCTCGTGGGTGACCGTGACCTCGCGTGCGAGCCGATCCGCCAGCCGTTGCTCGACCGCGGTGCGCGCGCCGTCGACGGTCAGGCCGCCGACGGCGACCCCCTCGATCGTGGCACCGGGAAGCAAGCGAGCCTCCGACCGCTGCGTGGCACCCCACAGCGCGGCGGTGGCGACCACGCCGATCGTGGCCAGCAGCACCACCGTGGCGACGATCGTCAGCCAGATCCGCCCACGACGGCGCGCGTGGGGCGATCCCGGTCCCGGGTGGTGGCCGTCGACCCCCGCCGGCGTGCCCAGGGCCGTGGCGCTCGGGATCGGACCGCCCGGGTCCGGATCGCCCGGGTCCGGATCGCCCGGGTCCGGATCGTCCGGGTCCGGGCCGCCCGCGCCCGGCGCTGCGGCGCGTGGCC
>SKTG01000196.1 GCA_007118045.1 Nitriliruptoraceae bacterium | reverse complement strand
GACGTGAGCGCCACCTCGGCCGCGGTCGACCGTGACCGTGGGCTGCTGGCCGCGCTGCTGGACCGCCAGCACTACCGCCTGGCGCACTGGCGTCGGGCCAACGCCGAGCTGGACCACCGGCGCTTCTTCGACGTCGACACGCTCGGGGCCGTCCGCATCGAGGACCCCGAGGTGTTCGCCGACGCGCACTCGGCGGTGCTCCCGCTGCTGCGCGACGGGGTGGCCGACGGACTGCGCATCGACCATCCCGACGGTCTCGCCGACCCCGTCGGCTACCTGCACCGTCTGCGGGAGGCCGTTGGCCCAGATGTCTGGATCGTCGTGGAGAAGATCCTCGAGCACGGTGAGCGCTTCCGCGACAGCTGGCCGATCGACGGCACGGTCGGCTACGAGTTCGCCGACCTCGAGCTGGGCGTGCACGTCGACGCGGGTGCCGCCGAGGCGCTGGACGGGCTGCAGACCACGCTCACCGGCGCCCCGATGCACCGCGCCGCGGCGGTCGACGAGGCGAAGCGCACGGCCCTCACCGAGCTGTTCGGCGCCGAGCGAGCGCGCCTGGTCGCCGCCCTGCGGGCCGCGCTGCCGGCGGCGTCCGCGCCGGACGAGGCCGAGGCGGACGACCTGCTGACCGAACTGCTGGTGGCGTGGCCCGTCTACCGCACCTACGTGCGCCCCGAGGACGGGGTCGTCACCGCCCAGGACCGGGAGATCATCGGACAGGCCCTGGCGCTGGTCCGCGCCCACAGGCCCGAGCTGGGCGACCGGCTGGACGCGGTCGGCGCCCTGCTGCGGCTGAAGACGCGTAGCGACGCGGCCGACCGGTTCCTGACCGCCTTCCAGCAGCTGACCGGCCCCGCCATCGCGAAGGGGCTCGAGGACACGGTGCTGTACCGCGACCTGCGGTTCGTCGCGGTCAACGAGGTCGGCGGCGACCCGGGCCACCTGGGCCGTCACGTCGGCCAGCTGCACGCCGCCAACGCGGACGCCCAGGCCCACCGGCCGGCGACGATGCGCCTGTCCACGACCCACGACACCAAGCGCAGCGAGGACGTCCGGGCCCGGCTCGCGGTGCTCTCGCAGGAGCCGGACACCTGGGTGCGTGCGGTCCTGGAGGCCAGCGAGCTGCTGACCGAGCGGCATCCGGGCCGACGTCCCGACGGGGCCCACGAGCACCTGGCGCTGCAGACCGCCGTGGGCGCCTGGCCGATCGACGACAGCCGCCTCGCCGCGTACCTGGTCAAGGCCGCTCGCGAGGGCAAGCAGTGGACCGACTGGCTCGAGCCGGACGAGGAGTACGAGGCCGCGATCGGCAGCTGCGCGTCCACGCTCACCCGGGACGAACGTCTCGTGGCGCACGTGGAGCGCGTCGTCGACCGCATCGTCGAAGCCGGACGCTGGACGTCCCTGGCGATGCTCGCCGCCAAGCTCACCGCACCGGGCGTCCCCGACACCTACCAGGGCACGGAGCTGTGGGAGCTGACCCTGGTCGACCCGGACAACCGGCGTGACGTCGACCACGAGCTGCGCGCGCGCCTGCTCGCGGAGCTCCGCGACGCGCCCTCCCCCGCCGAGCTGCTCGACCGTGCCGACGAGGGTCTCCCGAAGCTGTGGTTGATCCGACAGGCGCTGCGGTTGCGGCGCGAACGGCCCGACGCGTTCGGCCCCGCCGGCGCCTACCGGCCGCTGTGGCCGGTCGGTGAGCGCAGCCACCACGTCGCGGCGTTCGTCCGAGGTGACGAAGTGGCCACGATCCTGCCGCTACAGGTGCTCCGGCTCGGCGACGGCTTCGCGGCGTGGGACTGGGGCGACACCTCGATCGAGCTGCCCGCCGGCACCTGGGCGGACCGGTTGACGGGACGTACGCACGAGGGCGGGCACCAGCGGGTCGCGGACCTGCTGGCGGCGTTCCCCGTGGCGGTCCTCGCCCGCGAGGCCTGACCGGCCGACCCCAAGGAACCAGGATGGACCGCGAACGCCTGCTACGGCTCAACATCGTGCCCGAGTACCCCGACAACTTCGGGCAGTGGCACCACCTCGACGAGGACACCGCCAGGCGGCTGCTCCACGCCATGGACCTGCCGGAGGACGCACAGCAACTGCCGGACAGCGACGACGTCATCGTGGCCCGCGCCGGCTGGTCGCGGGAGGCGCCGCACGGTGAGCTCGAGCTCGAGGACGGAGGCGGCCGCCCGATCGGTGGCGTGCTCCCCGACGACCTGCCGCTCGGGTACCACACCCTGCACCGAACGGACGGTGGCGAGAGCACCGTCGTCGTCAGTCCCGGACGCTGCCTCCCGCATCCCGGTCGGCGCTGGGGTCTGGCGGTCCAGCTGTACTCGGCCCGCTCGGCCGCCAGCTGGGGGGTCGGTGACCTGGCCGACCTCCGCCAGCTCGGGGACTGGGCGGCCGCGGAGGGTGCCGACTTCGCGCTGGTCAACCCGCTCGACGCCGTCACCCCGGAGCAGCCGCGCGAGCAGAGCCCGTACTTCCCGTCCTCGCGGCGGTTCCGCGACGTGCTCTACCTGCGCGTCGAGGAGGTCCCGGGCATCGAGGTGGTCGGTTCCCGGCTGCGCAGCCTCGCGGCGAGCGCCGAGGGCGAGCTGATCGACCGCGACGCCGTCGTCGCCGCCAAGCTGCGCGCGATCGAGCAGGTCTGGGAACGAGCCCGGACCGCGGGGCGTGAACCCGACTTCGAGCGGTACCGGTCGGAGCAGGGCGAAGCGCTCGAGACGTTCTCCACGTTCATGACGCTGGCCGAGCGGCACGGCGGGGGCTGGCGCTCGTGGCCAACCGAGCTCCAGGACCCGGGGTCAGCCGCGGTGGCCGAGGCCGCGGCGGCGGGCTCGGACCGGCGGCGCTTCCATGCCTGGGTGCAGTGGCTGCTCGACGAGCAGCTCCGCGAGGCCGCGACGGCGCTGCCGTTGATGCGCGATCTGCCCATCGGCTTCGACCCGGACGGCGCCGACGCCTGGGCGTGGCAGGACGTGGTCGCCGGCGGGGTCACGATCGGCGCGCCGCCCGACGAGCTCGGCCCGCAGGGCCAGGACTGGATGATGCCCCCGTTCGTGCCGTGGAAGCTGCACGCGGCCCGCTACCGACCCTTCGTCGAGACGGTCCGCTCCGCCTTCCGTCACGCCTCGGCGCTACGGATCGACCACGTGCTCGGCCTGTTCCGCCTCTTCTGGATCCCTGGCGACGCTCCCGCGGGCGGCGCGTACGTGCGCCAGCACACCAACGAGCTGCTGGACATCCTCGCGCTGGAGTCCCACCGGGCGGGGGCCTACGTGGTCGGCGAGGACCTGGGCACGGTCGAGCCCGGCGTCCGCGAGCAGCTGGCCGCGCGGGACATGCTCCGCTACCAGGTGCTGTGGTTCGAGGACGAACCACCGGCGCGCTGGGAGCCACAGGGCCTCGGCTCGATCAGCACGCACGACCTCCCGTCGGTGGCCGGGGCCTGGGAGCGGACGGACCTCGACGAGTACCGCCGCGTCGGCCTCCCGGTCGACGGCTCCGGGGTCGAGCAGCTGCGTGACCGCCTCGCGACACGCACCGGCGTCGACGACGACGCGGCCCCCGGGCGGGTCTGCGTGGCCGCGGCCGAGCTGCTCGCCTCCGCGGGCAGCGACCTCGTCGTCGCCCAGCTCGAGGACGTGGTTGGAGCGACCCACCGGATCAACCTGCCCGGGACCACCTCCTCGCAGCGGCCGGCGAACTGGTCCGTGCCGCTACCCGTCACGCTGGACGAGCTCGCCGACCTCCCGCTCGCCGCCCGGGTGATGGCGGCGTTGCGTGAGCGATCGCAGACGTGACCCGGCAGCGGACGGCCGTTCCCGCGCCGCCCGCGCGTCGGCCACCGCGCGCTCGTACACGGTCTCGATCCGCGCGGCCACGGCCTCCCAGCCGACCCCGGCCTCCCGTGGTCCGCTGACGCCGACGGCCCACGGGCGCGGGGTGGGCGCGTCGGCGAGCGCGGCGACCAGCTCGTCGGTCAGCTGCCGGACGCCGCCTGTGGGGAACGGTCCTCTCGCACCGTCCCGGAGCAGCTCCGAGGTCCCCTCGGTGTCGCCGACCACCACCGGGGTCCCGGCTGCCAGCACCTCCGCCGCGACCGGGCGGAACGGTTCCTGCGGACCCGGGACGACCACGACGTCGGCGACGGCCTGCCGGAGCCGTCGCGCGCGGTCGTCGAGGTCGCCGACGAACCGCACGTGCCGCTGGAGACCGAGCGTCCGGATCGTCCGGCGCGTCCGCGGCGCGTCGTGGCCCGCGCCGGGCAGGAACAACCGGCTGGGTCCGACCCGGGCGCGAACGTCCGCCAGCGCTCGCACGACGGTGGCGAGGGCCGGCGCGTCGACGGGGCAGCCGTCGACGACGATCATCCTGGTCCGTGGGCCGGTCGCGGCGGCGCGAACCTGCGCGAGCTCGGACGGATCGGCCGGTGGGTCGAGGACCGCGACACCGTCGCGCACGACCTCGATGGTCTCCGGTCGCCGGTCGCAGCGCGCCGCCAACCGGTCGCGCGCCCGTTCGCTCGGCACGACCACGCGGTGAGCCTCGCGGCCGAGCCATCGCTCGATCTCGTCGATCAGACCGGCCGGCTCCGGCCACCCCGCCGCGGGGCGGGCGACCGGTCGCAGGCTGGCCACCAGCGGCAACGACCACCCGTCCCGGAGTGCCGCGCCGGCGTGCGCGACCTCCCAGCCGAAGGTGTG
>SKTG01000201.1 GCA_007118045.1 Nitriliruptoraceae bacterium | reverse complement strand
CGTGGGGATCCCGCGGGACCTGTTTGCCCCGACCTTCGCCGTCGGCCGGGTGGGCGGCTGGGGGGCCCACGCCGCCGAGCAGCTGGCCGACAATCGCCTCATCCGCCCCCGTGGCCGGTACGCCGGGGCCACCGGTCGCACCGCTCGCAGGTCCCGGCATCGACCGCCTGGGGACCGACGTCGAGGGCACCGAGCCACGGTTCGGCGCGTAGCAGCTCCCGTCGCAACGCCGCCTTGTCCAGCTCCACCCCGGCTCCGTCCGTTCGGGCCCCGTGCCGATCAGCGCCCGTGGGGTGTCCGAAGGTACGTCGCTACGTGATCGAGAGGGGTCAGCCGGTCCTGATGACCTGCGTACCGCCGGCGAAGCCGTCGTGCCACCCCTGCCGAGCCTGATCCTCGTGGATCGTGACCGCGATGGCGACCAGGAGCAGCAACCAGTCGATGAACTTCGCGAGGGAACGGACCGTGAGGTCGGCCGGAGCGCCGACGAGGGGTGGGCCCCCGGAAGCCGGGCCACCGGGCCGAGATGGACCCGGCGGTGGTCCGCCGGGGGAGGGGGGAGGTGGCTGCGGGCCGTACCGCCCGGGCTCCTCCGCCGGCGGCAACGGCCCCTGGCCCACGGTTCCCCCGTCCCCGCGTGCCGGTCAGCCGATCTTGATGACCCGCGTGCCGCCCGCGAAGCCGTCGTGCCAGCCCTGGCGGGCCTGCACGTCGTTGTTGATCGTGACCGCGATGTAGATGACCGCCGCGAGGTAGGCGAGCCCCCCGAGGACCGGGACGATGCCGACGAGGATGTAGGCGTTGCGCTTCAACGCCTCCTCGAGGGAGGGAAGCTCACCGGACGGCCCGACGACCTTCAGCTTCAACAGCATCTTGCCGACGGTCTGCCCACGGTTGGACTCCAGCAAGGCGAAGTAGGCGAGGGCCAGGCCGGACGTCACGAGGTTGGACACGATGCCACCGAGCGAGAAGCCGCCCCCGAGGGGGTTCATCCCCGTCCCAGCCCCGCTGAAGGCGATGCCGATCGTCAGTGGCACCAGGATCACACCCAGGACGATGCCGACGAGCAGCCAGTCGATGAACTTGGCCAGGAAGCGGGTCATGAGATCGGCCGGTGCACCGGCTCCCTGTGGGGTACCGGGCGGCTGGTGCGACGGCGCGCCACTGGGCCGGGGCGGGCCCGGGGGCGGGGTTCCCTGGGACGGCGGCGGTGGCTGCGAGCCGGACGGTTCGGGCTCGTTCGGTGGTGGGTTCGGCCCCTGACTCAAGATCGCCTCCGTAGCACGTATCGACCGGCGAGCCTCGGGAAGGCTCGCGGACCACGATGGTCGGCCCCCGTGTGGTGCCCCGGCGGACCTGGTCACGTTCCGTCACTCTACGTGACCGAGGAGCGGGTTGCGAGGTTCTCGGGCCGCTCGTCGACCGGGCCGCTGCGACCGCCGCTCGAGGGAGCACGGCCGCTGTCGTCCCGGGCGGTGTCTATCCTGCCCGCGCCCGTATCCCGGAACGAGGAGCCTCCCGTGACCTACCGCATCGCGACCGTCGGTGGCGACGGCATCGGCCCCGAGGTCGTCGACGAGGGCTGCAAGGTCCTCGACCGCCTCGAGGAGCTGGAGGGGTTCGGCACCGAGCGGGTCGACTTCGACCTCGGGGGTCGGCGCTACCTGGCGACCGGTGAGGCGCTCGACGACGGCACGCTCGAGGAGCTGCGCGGCTTCGACGCGATCTACCTCGGTGCGGTGGGTACGCCCGACGTGCCCCCGGGTGTGCTCGAGCGGGGGATGCTGCTGAAGCTGCGGTTCGCGTTCGACCAGTACGTGAACCTGCGTCCGGTCAAGCTCTACCCGGGTGTCACCTCACCGATCGCGGGCTTGACGCCGGAGCGGTGCGACTTCGTCGTGATCCGGGAGAACACGGAGAGCGTCTACGCCGGCGCCGGCGGCGCGCTCTACCCGGGGACGAGCTCCGAGGTCGCGACGCAGGAGAGCGTGAACACCTACCACGGCGTGGAACGGGCGCTGCGGTACGCCTTCGAGCTGGCCGAGCGGCGCGATGGTCGACTCACCCTCGTGCACAAGACGAACGTGCTCACCTACGCCGGCTCGCTGTGGATGCGCACCTTCGAGGCGCTCGGCGAGGCGGAGTTCCCCGAGGTCACCCGCGACTACGTGCACGTCGACGCCGCCTGCCTGTACTTCGTCACCCAGCCCGAACGCTTCGACGTGGTCGTCACGGAGAACCTGTTCGGCGACATCATCACCGACCTCGGCGCGGCGGTGCAGGGTGGCTTGGGCCTCGCCGCGTCCGGCAACCTCGACCCGAGCCGGCGCGCTCCCTCGATGTTCGAACCGGTGCACGGCTCCGCGCCCGACATCGCCGGAAGCGGCACGGCCGATCCCGTGGCAGCGGTGCTGTGCCTGGGGCAGATGCTGACCTTCCTGGGGGAGGAGGCCGCGGCAGCACGCGTCGACCGGGCGGTCGGCGCGCTGCTCGACGAGCGGGCCGGACGGGTCCCCGACGGCGTGGGATACTCCACGGCCGACGTCGGGGACCGGCTCGTGGAGCTCGTCGCCGACGCGTGATCCACGCCGGCGGTGGGCCGGCCCGGTCGCACCGCGAGCGCGATCCCACCTGCCCCCGTTCCCCGGAGAGAGGGAGCCCGCATGCCGTTCCCGAAAGCCGACACCATCTGGATGGACGGTGAGTTCGTCGACTGGGACGACGCCACCGTCCACGTGCTCACCCCCACGTTGCACTACGGCTACGGCGTCTTCGAGGGGATCCGCGCGTACCCGACCGATCGGGGGCCCGCGGTGTTCCAGCTGCGTCCGCACCTCGAGCGACTGCTGCGGTCGGCGCGTCTGTATCCGCCACTGGACACGACGCCGTGGTCGGTCGACGACCTCGTCGGTGTGGTCGAGCAGCTGATCCGGGTCAACGGCCACGCGGAGGGCTGCTACATCCGGCCGACGATCATCCTTGGGTACGGCGAGATCGGGCTCAACCCGCTCCCGTCGAGGCCGCAGGCCGCCGTCGCGACCTGGCAGTGGGGCAGCTACCTCGGCGAGGACTCGCTGATCAACGGCGTGCGGGTGATGATGAGCTCGTACCGGCGCATCGGCAAGAACACCATCCCGCCGGCGGGCAAGGCCAACGGTCAGTACATCAACTCGTCGCTCGCCAAGGTCGAGGCCCTGCGAGCCGGCTACGACGAAGCGATCATGCTCTCCGAGGACGGCTTCGTGGCGGAGGGCACGGGCGAGAACATCTTCGTGATCCGTGACGGCGTGATCCGCACCCCGCCGTTGCACGACGGGCCGTTGGCGGGCATCACCCGCGCCGCCGTGATCGCGATCGCGCGCGACCTCGGCTACGAGGTGATCGAGACCTCGCTCGTCCGGACCGACCTCTACCTCGCCGACGAGATCTTCCTGACCGGCACCGCCGCCGAGCTCACGCCCGTCCGCGAGGTCGCCGGGTACGAGATCGGGACCAGGGGTCCGATCACCGAAGCCGTCCAGTCGACGTTCCTCGATGCGGTCAGGGGCAAGGTCGACGCGTACCGTGAGTGGCTTCACGTCGTCGATGTCTGAGCCGAGGTGGCAGTGAGCGGTCGCGCGAGGGGTCGCACCCGCGGCCGGTCACCGGGTGAGGCGCAGCCATCGGGTCCGCCGGTGTCCGCGCCCGAGCTGGTGCCTCACGACCCCGCGGAGCGGGCGTCGCTGCGTGCCCGCATCGTCAAGCGGGTGTTCCTCGCGTCCCTGCGGATCATGCGTTCGCTGGGTGCTGGGGGCACGCCGGACTTCGAGGGGCCCGAGGAGCAGCTGCGGGAGTACGTGCTCGGGATGCGCGAGGCCACCGAGTGGCTCGTGGAGCGCGTCCCGGTCAGCCGCCGGCTCCTGCAGGAGGGTCCTCGCGACGCGCCGGTGCGGACCCTGGTGCTCGCCGACGACCGTGCGGTGGCCACCGAGGTGGACCCGGGCCCCTCCGCGCCGGGTGCGCTGCGAGGTCGTCACGGCAGCCCGGATCTCCTGGCGGCCGCGGACCGGGTGGTCCTCCACCTGCACGGAGGTGCCTACTGCCTCGGATCGCCGGAGACCCACCGCGGGTTCGGCGCCGCGTTGTCGCGCACGGCGCGGGCCACGGTGGTCCTGCCCGAGTACCGCCTGGCGCCCGAGGCGCCCTACCCGGCGGCGCTCGACGACGTCGCGTCGACCTACCGGTGGCTGGTGGAGGAGCGCGGCGTGGCTCCTGAGCGCCTCGCCGTCACCGGCGACTCCGCCGGCGGGGGGCTGGCCGCCGCCCTGCTGGTGCGGCTACGCGACCGCGGCGAACCCCTGCCCGCCGGCATGGTCGCCATCTCGCCCTGGATGGACCTCGCGGGCACCGGGCGCTCGCTCACGGCGCTCGACGGGATCGACCCGTGGCTGTCGAAGGCGATGACGGTGCCGGCGGCGCGGGGTTACGTCGGTGACGCGGAGCTGACGGATCCGGAGGTCTCACCGCTGTACGCGGACCTGACCGGTCTGCCGCCGATGCTCCTGCACGTCGGGGGAGACGAGATCCTCCTGGACGACGCCGCTCGGTTCGTCGCCGCCGCGCGACGGCAGGGTGTCGACGCCTCGCTCGGGCGCTTCCCCGGCCTCTGGCACATCTTCCAGCTCTTCCCGGGGACGCCGGAGGCCAGGGACTCGCTCCGCGAGATCGGTGCCTTCGTCCGGCGGGT
>SKTG01000207.1 GCA_007118045.1 Nitriliruptoraceae bacterium | reverse complement strand
TTCCCGTTCCTGGTCGACATCGTGGCCGCCGCGGTCGAGGCGGGCGCGACCACCGTCAACATCCCGGACACGGTCGGTTACGCGCTGCCCCACGAGTTCGGTGGGTGGATCGCGGAGCTGCGTCGACGCATCCCCGACATCGACGCCAAGGGCGTGATCGTCAGCGTGCACTGTCACAACGACCTCGGGCTGGCCGTGGCCAACTCCGTGGAGGCCGTGCGCAACGGTGCCCGCCAGGTCGAGGTCGCCGTCAACGGCATCGGCGAGCGAGCCGGCAACTGCTCGCTCGAGGAGATCGTGATGGCGATCCGCACGCGCGCCGATCTGCTCGGCGTCGACCACTCGTGCAACACCCCGGAGCTGACGCGCACCTCGCGGCTGGTCTCGAGCCTGACCGGCTACGGCATCCAGAAGAACAAGGCCGTGGTGGGGGAGAACGCGTTCGCGCACGAGTCGGGCATCCACCAGCACGGCGTGATGGCCGACCGGCTCACCTACGAGATCATGGCCAGCGAGGACGTCGGTGCCGACGGCTCCCAGATCGTGCTCGGCAAGCACTCCGGGCGGCACGCCTTCTTCAAGGCCGTGCAGGACCTCGGCTTCGAGCTCGACGACGCGGAGGCGCAGAACGCGTTCCGTCGCTTCAAGGAGCTCGCGGACCGCAAGGGAGTGGTCAGCTCCGAGGACGTGCAGGCCATCGTGATCTCCGAGACGCACGTCAAGGCGGCCGACGACTACGAGCTGGTGTCCCTGTCCGTCACCGGCGGGACCGACACGGAGCCGTCCGCGACCGTGGGGGTCCGTCTCGTCGCCGAGGAGGTCGCCGCCGCACGGGAACGGGGCGTCGGGTCCGTGGTCACCGCGGAGAGCACCGGTGACGGCATGGTCGACGCGGCCTGCGACGCGATCCGTCGCGCCGTCGGCCGGGAGGGCGTGAGCCTGGTGTCGTTCCAGGTCACCGCCGTCTCCGCCGGGATCGACGCACTCGGTGAGGTCACCGTGACCGTCGAGGTCGAGGACGGTCAGCGCTTCACCGGCCGGGGGGTCTCGACCGACATCGTCGAGGCCAGTGCCCGCGCCTACGTCGACGCGCTCAACCGTTCGCGGCGTCTCGAGCACCGTCCGTCGGAGTTCCGTCCGTGAGCGCCACGGTGCGGTCCGCCCGGGCGCGGACCGCACCGGCGCCGAGCCCCACGAACGCCAGCGAGCAGCAGGTTCGAACCGAACGTACGGGAGGCAACGAGATGACCGTGATCCGGGTGAACGTCCCGCCCGAGCACACACCGGAGGAGGAGGCAGCGTTGGTCGCCGACGTGGCCGCCGCCTACACCGAATCGACCGGCTCGGAGGACGTCACCGTCGAGGTGAACCGTCCCGAGGAGGTCGACTACCGATCCGTGCAGACGGGCGCCAGTTCGCGCTGGTCGGGCTGAGCGGCACCGGCGTCCCGCCACGACCCCGCCGGGCCGCGGCCTGATCGCCGTGGACCGCGGACCCCTTCGTCCCGCGACGACCGTGAGCCGTCGACGTCCGTCGGCCACAGACCCGAGGTGAGCACGTGAGCGCCAAGACGAGCATCGAGAAGATCTGGGACCAGCACGTGGTGCGCGAGGGGGAGGGGACACCCGACCTGCTCTACGTGGACCTGCACCTGGTGCACGAGGTGACCTCACCGCAGGCGTTCGACGGGCTCCGGCAGGCGGGCCGACCGGTCCGGCGGCCGGACCTGACGCTGGCGACGATGGACCACAACGTCCCCACCGATCCGCGCCAGACCAGCGGTGAGCTCCCGATCCAGGACGACCTCGCCGCCACGCAGATGGACGCGTTGCGGCGCAACTGCGCCGACTTCGGCATCAAGCTGTTCGATCTCGGCAGCCGCAACCAGGGCATCGTGCACATCATCGGCCCCGAGCTCGGTCTCACCCAGCCGGGCACCGTCATCGTCTGCGGTGACTCGCACACCGCCACGCACGGGGCCTTCGGCGCGCTGGCGTTCGGTATCGGCACGAGCGAGGTCGAGCACGTGCTCGCCACCCAGACGTTGCCGCAGCGGCGTCCGCGGACCCTCGCGATCGAGGTGGAGGGCGCGCTGCCCCCCGGGACCACCGCCAAGGACCTCATCCTGCACGTGCTCAACGTCATCGGCGTCGACGGCGGCGCCGGTCAGGTCATCGAGTACCGGGGCCAGGCGATCCGCGACCTCTCGATGGAAGGTCGCATGACGATCTGCAACATGTCCATCGAAGGTGGTGCGCGCGCCGGGCTGATCTCCCCGGACGAGACCACGTTCGCCTACCTCAAGGACAAGCCCCTGGCCCCCCAGGGCGACGACTGGCAGGCGGCGGTCGAGGCCTGGCGTGACCTGGCCACCGACGAGGACGCGGTCTTCGACGACACGGTCACCATCGACGCTACGCGCGTCGCACCGACGGTGACCTGGGGGACAACCCCGGCCCAGTCGGTCACCATCGAGGAACGGGTGCCGACCCTGGCGGAGGCCCCCGACGAGGCCACCGCACGCCAGTGGGAACGCGCGTTGCGCTACATGGGCCTCGAGGGCGGTGAGGCGTTCGGCGACCTGACGCTCGACAAGGTGTTCATCGGTTCCTGCACCAACGGCCGCCTCGAGGACCTGCGAGCCGTCGCCGAGGTCGCCGGGGGCCGCAAGGTCGCTGATGGCGTCGAGGCGATGATCGTTCCCGGCTCCGGCCTGGTGAAGGCAGCCGCGGAGGCCGAGGGCCTCGATCGCATCCTGATCGAGGCCGGCTTCGAGTGGCGCGATCCGGGCTGCTCGATGTGCCTGGGCATGAACCCGGATCAGCTCGCGCCGGAGGAACGCTGCGCCTCGACCTCGAACCGCAACTTCGAGGGTCGGCAGGGCTTCAAGGGCCGCACGCACCTGGTCTCGCCGGCGATGGCCGCGGCGGCCGCCATCCACGGCCGGCTCGTGGACGTCCGTGACGAGCTCACCGACTGACGAACGTCCCGACGGACCAGCAGGAGGCAACCATGGAGCCCGTGACCCGCATCGTCAGCCGAGCCTGCCCGATCGACGCCGACGATGTCGACACCGACCAGATCATCCCGAAGCAGTACCTCAAGCGGGTGGAGCGCACGGGCTTCGGGCCGTTCGCGTTCGCGGAGTGGCGCTACGAGCCGGACGGCACGCCCAAGCCCGAGTTCCCGATGAACAAGCCGGAGCACGCCGGCGCCGAGGTGATGCTGGCCGGTCGCAACTTCGGCTGTGGTTCGTCCCGGGAACACGCCCCGTGGGCGCTCGAGGACGCCGGGTTCCGCGCGATCATCGCGCCGAGCTTCGCGGACATCTTCCACACCAACTGCGGCAAGGTCGGGGTGGTCTGCGTCGCGCTCGACGAGTCCGAGGTACGGCGGCTCTTCGACCTCGTGGCCGCCGACCCGGCCACCCCGATCACCGTCGATCTGGAGTCGCAGACGGTGACGGCCCCGGCGGTCGGTGACCTCGGCGGCGTCGCCACCGGGTTCGACGTCGACCCGCACACCAAGCACTGCCTGCTGAACGGCCTGGACGACGTCGCGCTCACGCTCGAGTTCGCGGACGCGATCACCGGGTACGAACGTAACCGCCCGAGCTGGCGGCCCTCGGTGCCCACACCCTGATCGGGACGCGGCCGACGGTCCGGGCGGCGAACCCTTCGGGGCCTCTACCCTCGCCCACGTGCGAGTCGAGGTGCGCTTCTACGGTCCGCTCGTCGATCTGGCGGAGCAGCCGGAGGTCGTGGCTCCGTTCGGCGAGCCCCGGTCGGTCAAGGACCTGGTCGAGGCGCTCGGCGTGCCGCACCCGGAGATCGGGTTGCTCCTCGTCGACGGCGCAGCCGTCGGGTTCGACCACCTGCTCCGGGGTGGTGAACGGGTGGCGGTCTATCCACCGTGGCGTTCCGTGCCACTCGCCGAGGCGCAGCGCCTGGAACCGTCCGCGCTGCTGCCACGCTTCGTGCTCGACGTGCACCTCGGCACGTTGGCCCGCCGGTTGCGCCTGCTCGGCTTCGACTGCTGGTACCGGACCGACGCCGACGACGCGACCCTGGCGGACGTGACCGTCGCGGAGCGGCGGATCCTGTTGACCCGCGACCGTGGCCTGCTCATGCGCCGGGTCATCACCCACGGGTACTGCCCCAGATCGGACGACCCGGACCGCCAGCTCGACGAGGTCGCGGAACGCTACGACCTGGCGGGGCGGCTCGCGCCGTTGACCCGCTGCGTGGCGTGCAACGGCGAACTCTCCGAGGTCCACGCCCGCGAGGTCGCTGCGGAGGTGCCGCCGCTCACGCGCGCCCACGTCGAGCGGTTCGCCCGCTGCGAGGCGTGCGGACAGGTCTTCTGGCCCGGGGCGCACCGGGGCGCCATCACGGACATCATCGAGCGGGTCCGGGCGGGTCGCTGACCGCGGCCGCGCCGGCCCGCCCCGAGGACGACGCTCGGAGGGCGTCCCGACTGGTCACGCAGGGCTGGGCGTGCCCGGGTCACGACGACCCCTGCCCGGTAGTCTCCGGGCTCGGTCGTCGCGAGCGCCCGCGACTGCTCGTCCGGTGCGGCGCAGACCGGACCGGGCACGGGCTGCTGCACCGAGTGGTGTTCAGCGGGAACGATCCACCCGAGGAGCCTCCGCCAGTGACGGGGGTGGAGGACGAAGCCATGGCTGTCGGCCACCGTCGTGAGGAGAGACGCGATCTCACCGAGGCGGAACGAAGGCTGAAGGAAGCCGAGGCAGCAGGCCGCCGCGCGCGCCGCGCCGC
>SKTG01000041.1 GCA_007118045.1 Nitriliruptoraceae bacterium | reverse complement strand
GGCGGCGGGTTGGTGAGCAGCCGCCAGCCGTCGCCGGCGACCGCGAGCGGCTCCCGTTCGACCACCGCGTACGCGGCGAGGTCCTCCGCGGTGAGGATGCCCCCGCCCGCCTCCATCCCCTGGACGATCGTGGCCGCGATCGCCGGGTCGTCGAAACCGGTGACGTCACCGGCGCCGACCGCCTCCAGGAAGCTCGCCAGCCTCGGGTTGGCGACCAGCTCCTCGTCGCCGAGCGGGTGACCCTCCGGCACGAACATGGCCCTGACGGCCGGCTCGAGCGAGAGGATCGGCTCGAGCAGGCGGGCGACCGCCGCCTGGTGAGCACCCAGGACCACCCCGTCACGCGCCAGCTCGCGCGCCGGACGGACGACCTCGGCGAGGGGGAGCCGACCGAGCCGCCGGTGGACGTGGAGGTAGCCGGCGAGGCAACCGGGCACCGCGACCGACGCGTGCCCGACGTGGAACACCTGCTCGGCGGAGCGGAACCGCACGGTCACGGGCGTGAGCGACGGCCGCGACCCCGGTGCCCGGCCACGTCCCGGCGTGGCGACGAAGAAGTCGAACAGCACCGTGCGTCCGGTGGCGGCCCTGGCGAGCAGGAACCCCCCGCCGCCCAGGCTGGACAGGCACGGCTCCGCCACGCTCGCCGCGAACCCGGCGGCGACGGCGGCGTCGTAGGCGTTGCCACCCTCGGCGAGCGCTTCGGCGGCCGCCCGCATCGTCGCCTCGTGCCCAGCCGCCACCACACCCCGCGAGGGCGAGGCGACGATCGGCGAAGGGACGTCCACGGTGCGACGGAGCTCCGGTCCGGGGCCGGCCTGGCCCGTCGTGGCAGCCTGGTCCGGCCCGTCACGGGTGGCCTGGTTCGGCCCGTCACGGCGGCCTGGTCAGGCTCGTGGCCGGCGCCGGGTGGGTCGCCGGCGGACACCAGCCTGCCACCTCGTCGCGCTGGTCGCGCAACCACCGGGCGGACGCGGCGGTCCGGTGCTACGTCGGGTCGCCGGGTGGCGCCGGTGGTGGCGCTGGTCGTTCGCGGGCCAGCCCGGGTGGCGGTAGCCGGGGACGCTCATCGTCCGCCGCGTACGTAGCCGGACCACCGGAGCTCGCGGTGAGCGGTCACGTGTCCCGGCGACGACTACGTTGCGTGAGATCTCAAGCCACATACACCTCAAGAAACACACCAAAAACTTCAGCCCCACCTCGGACCCGCTCGACAATGCGCGCCGGTCGCTCCTCGCACGCCCGTTCCGTGCGCACAGCAGCGCACCTACGGACCCGCCCGGCCCATGGCCCCGCGTCCGGAACCCTTCAGCCGAGCACGCCACCCCAGAAGGCCACGAGCGCGGACAGGTGCACCAGGCTGACCAGGCCGAGGATCACGGCGACGAAGGTCACCGCGAAACGCACCCTCCGGCGCCGACGGGCGAGGGCGGTCAGGGCGACGACCAACCCCGCCGACCAGATCGTGCGCAACGCGAGCCCCGGACCGTCGCCTAGGCCGTCCATGACGTGAGCCACGAGGGGGTTGCCCTCGATCGCCAGACCGGTGGAGACCCACACGTAGGTCGCCACCGAGTCCAGCACGACCATCGCGAGCAGCAGGCGGCGGATACCCGCGACGGAGGAGGTCGGTGGGCCCTCCGATGCCTCGACGAGGCGTCCGCGGGCACGCCACGCGGGGATCCGATCGAGCAGCGCCGCAGCATCCCCAGCAGCCCGGGCACCTGCGAGCGGGATCCCCGCAGCTCCGGTCCGTGTGTCGGTCCCGCCGTCCACGCCAGCGCCCATCATCCGGCCCCCGCCATCGTCCTACCTCGCGAACGCGACGTCCGCGCGACCGCGCCGCCACCGCTCGACGCTCCGAGGTTCCGGGCTCAGCGGCTGCGATACCAGGCGACCGTACGCGCGAGACCCTCGGCGAGGGGGACCGCCGCGGACCACCCGAGCTCACGCTCCGCGATCGTCGTGTCCGGTCGGCGGACCTGCGGGTCGTCGACGGGGCGGGGCGCGAAGGTCACGGTGGAACCGCTGCCGACGGCGGCGATGACCGCGTCGGTCAGCTCCAGCATCGTCACCTCGTCGGAGCCGCCGAGGTTGACCGGACCGGTCATCTCGGCGCGTAGCAGGGCCAGGAACCCGGCGATCAGATCGTCGACGTAGCACAGCGACCGGGTCTGGGTGCCGTCGCCGTGGACCGTCAGGGGCTCGCCCGCCATCGCCTGACGGATGAAGGTCGGCACGGCGCGACCGTCGTCCATGCGCATGCGTGGGCCGAAGGTGTTGAAGATCCGTGGGACGCGGATCGGCACGCCGTGCGTCCGGTGGTAGGCGAACGCCAGGGCCTCGGCGAACCGTTTCGCCTCGTCGTACACGCCACGGGGACCGATCGGGTTGACGTTGCCCCAGTAGGTCTCCGGTTGCGGGTGCACCTTCGGGTCGCCGTACACCTCGGACGTCGAGGCCAGCATGAACCGGGCGCCCTTCTCCTTGGCCAGTCCGAGCGTGTTGTGGGTTCCCAGGGAGCCGACCTTGAGGGTCTGGATCGGCAGCTCGAGGTAGTCGATCGGCGACGCCGGCGAGGCGAAGTGCAGCACCGCGTCGACCGGTCCGTCGACGGCGAGGTGCCGCGTCACGTCCTGGTCGACGAAACGGAACCGGTCGTGCTGCGCCAGGTGCGCGATGTTGTCCGGGCTGCCCGTGAGCAGGTTGTCCACGCAGACGACCTCGGCACCCTCCGCCAGGAGGGCGTCGCACAGGTGGGAGCCGAGGAAGCCGGCCCCCCCGGTGACCACGACACGGGCGCTCGCGAGGTCGAAGGTCATGCTCGTACCGACGGGGTGGCTGCTCCCACACCGACCGTGGGCCCCGCGACGACGTCGATGGGCCGGCCGGCGATCATGGCGAGGATGGCGTCGGCCCACATCCACGAGCCGCGATCGAGCACCTCGTCGGTCCACCACGCGCTGTGACCGGTCTGCAGGATGCGGCCCTCCGCCAACAGGTCGGCGACCTCGGCGCCGGAGAAGACGGTGTCGTCCACGGCGTAGCCGCGCAGGTGCCCGTCACGGACCGCCTCGACGACGGCGGCAACATCCACGAGCTCCGCCCGGCTCGAGTTGATCAGCACGGCGCCACGGCGCAGCGCCCGTAGCTGCGCCTCCCCGAACATCGGCGGAGCCTCGTACTCGAGGGGGCAGTGCAGCGTGAGCACGTCGCTGCGGGCCAGGAGCTCGTCGCGGGGCACGTAGGTCACGCCTGGCACCGGCTTGGGGTCGATGTCGTGGGCGAGCGTGGTCATGCCGATCGCCTGCGCCAGCCCCGCCACGGTCCCCCCGATCCGCCCGCAGCCGACGATGCCCAGGGTGCGGCCCCGGAGCTCGAAGCCGCGTAGCGAGGTCCTCGGTGGCACCAGCCCCCGCGACCGGTCGTTGGCCAGATGCAGCCGGCTGGAGATCGACAGCATCAGGCCCAGGGTCTGCTCCGCGACCGAGCGGGTGCTGTACTCCGGCAACGTGCTGAGCACGATGCCGTGGTCGCGCAGCGCGTCGACGTCGACGAAGTCGTAGCCGGTGGCGTGGAGCGCGATGCCGCGAAGCCGGGGCAACGAGGCGATCAGGTCGGGACTGATCCGCGGCGAGACCTTCGGCGTGACCGCGAGGAAGTCCGCGGTACGGAACAGGGTCACCGCCTCCTCCGGGGTGATCGTCTCGTCGCGGGCCAGGTAGGTCACGTGCGCGACGGCGTCCAGCTCGTTCAGGCGGACGGAGGGAAGACTGCCACGACCCTGGATCGAGGCCACGACCACGTTCGGACGGTCGAGCGGCGGCAAGGCACCCGCACCGTTCGGTGGCACCAACGCACAGCCTTCGTCGGGAGCGCTTCGTGGGGGAACGGGGAGGCCGACCCGCCGAGGTCCGGGCTGGCCAGCCCGGCGTCACGGCAGCCTCCGTGTCGTGCTACGGCTCTCGGACCCACCCGGTACGTCGCGCGGTCCGGGTCGTCCGCTCGGCCGATCCCGGACCACAGCGACCCGCTCGGACGGGCTACGCCGGGGCGCACCGAGGGGTCGGAGCCTAGCAACGGCGGACACCGGCTCCGGGCAAGGGTGTCCGGACAGCCACCGTAGACTCCGACGCCGCCGAGCGTCCGAGGGAGCGAGCGTGGTGTCGGATCAGCGGGCGGTCACGGCCCCGCCGGGCACACCGGACACGTCACCCACCGATGCGCACGAC
The DNA here is from genome assembly GCA_007118045.1 of Nitriliruptoraceae bacterium. Lineage (GTDB taxonomy): Bacteria > Actinomycetota > Nitriliruptoria > Nitriliruptorales > Nitriliruptoraceae > SKTG01. The sequence continues at coordinate 557 of SKTG01000041.1, read as the reverse complement.
CGCTCGCCACGGTGGCGGCAGCTGCTGCCCTACACGGTCGTGCTCCTCGGGTGGCTCGCGGCCCTGCCTCTGACCGGCCACTACGCCAACCCCGACGGCCCGTCCTACGCCGTGGTGGCACAACGTTGGGCTGCCGGCGACGTCCCGGACGCGATCAACGCCTACTGGGGACCGTTGCTGTCCTGGTCGTCGGCGCCGCTGCAGGCGGCCGGCATCGCTCCGCTGCTGGCCCTGCGGCTGGTGCTGTTGGCGGGTGCCCTGCTGACCATCGCTCCCTTGCGCTCGCTGTGCCGCCGCGCCGGAGCCGGTGCCGCGGCGACGGACGTCGTGCTCGTCGCGGGAGCGGCGGTGCTGGTCTACGCGGCCTCGTTCGGCCTCTACGCGGACGTGCTCATGAACATGGCGCTGCTGCGCATGCTCGACCTGCTGCTGCGTCCGGCGTTCCTGAGCCGGTCCGAGGTCGCCGTCCGCGCCGGGCTCTGGGCCGCGGTGGCCTACCTCGCTCGTGCGTACGCCGTGCCCGTGGTCCTGCTGGTCCTCCCGCTTGGCGCGGCGCT
>SKTG01000281.1 GCA_007118045.1 Nitriliruptoraceae bacterium | reverse complement strand
TGGTCGGTCCGCAGTCTTGGAGCACGGCGAGGTTCGTGGCTGGCGCTGGGATGTGGGTGCTGATGATGGCCGCGATGATGCTGCCCACTGCGGCGCCGATGACGGCGACGTTCGCCGTCGAAGTAGCCGACGTCGTCGTAGTAGAGGACGAGATCGCCTGACGGCGCGTAGTAGCCGATGTCCTGCGGTTCGGGATCGTCGCCTTCGGGGACCCCGTCCGTGGTGAGCTCCCGGGGGAGGCGGGCGATCTTCTCGACGTTGTTGAGATCCCGGAACTCGAGGGTCAGCGGTAGCTGGGCGATGAGGTCCCGGGACGTCGGGTTGTCCCACAGTCGCCCATCCAGCACGGTGTCGCCGATGCTGATCGTGATCGCGGTGCCTTGTGTCATCGCTGCCTCCGTATCGATGGGTGTCGAAGCGGTGCCGGCCCCGGTTGCTGCCACGAGTTCGCCGACTGCTGGTGGGCATTGATCGGTCTTGTCGATGCTGTGGACGTCGACCCGCAGGGCGCTTTCGTCGACACGTCGCGGCCGTTTGGATGCGGCCTGTCTAGGCGACGTAGCCGCCGTCGACGGGAAGGGCGACGCCGACGACGTAGCTGGCGCCGGGGCTGGTGAGCCACAGAACGGCGGCCGCGATCTCTTCGGGGCGCCCGAGCCGACCGATCGGTGCACCGCCGGCGGCGGCGTCGAGGTCGAGGTCACCGCTGTCGACCATGCCGTCGACCATCGGCGTCGCGATCGTCCCGGGGCAGATCGCGTTGACGCGGATGCCCTGGGACGCGTACTCGATCGCGACGCTGCGGGTGAGGCCGATGACGCCGAACTTGGAGGCGTGGTAGGCCGCCCGACCGCGTGCCCCAACGAGGCCACCGAGCGACGAGCAGTTGACGATGGCGCCGCCGCCCTGTTGCCCGCGCATCTGACGGAGCTGGTGTTTTGTGCAGGCCCACACCCCACGGAGGTTGACCGACTGCACACGGTCGAACTGGTCGACCGGCTCGTCGGCCGCGTCGGTCGCGGGGACCATGATCCCGGCGTTGTTGAACGCCACGTCGAGGCGACCGAACCGCTCCACGGTGGCCGCGACCGCCGCGGCGACGCTGTCCTCGCGGGTCACGTCGCACTGCACGCCCAGCGCGTCGTGGCCGTCATCGGCCAGCGCACGGGCGGCGGCGGTCACGGCAGCCTCGTCGATGTCCGCGAGGACGACGGCGGCGCCGGCTTCGGCGTAGGCACGGGCGGTCGCCAACCCCATGCCTGAGCCGGCACCGGTGACGAAGGCGACCTGGCCGGTGAAGTCGTAGGTGGGCTGCATGGCGTGCCTTTCTGGCGAAGGGTGGTGGGTCGTCAGGCGTCGATCACGATGGACCCGGCGTCGGGCCCTACAGCTCCTGGCTCGTGGGACGGAACAGCACCTCGTTGATGTCCAACTCATCGGGCTGACTGATCGCGAAGACCACGACCCGCGCGAAGGAGTCGGCCGGCACGCCGACCTGTCCGACGTACTCCTGGTTCGCCTGCTGGACGTCCGGCTCGCTGATGTGGTCGAGAAGCTCCGTCTTCACCGCACCAGGCGAGATGATCGTCGTGCGGATGTTGTAGGGCTTGACCTCCTGTCGGAGCCCCTCGGACAGCGCGCGAACGCCGGACTTCGTCGCCGAGTAGACGGCCGAGCCGCCGAAGACCTTGTGTCCCGCGACCGACGAGAGGTTGACGATCTGTCCCGACTTCTGTTCCTTCATGTGAGGAAGCGCGGCGGCGATGCCGTAGAGCACGCCCTTGAGGTTGACGTCGATCATCTGATCCCACTCGTCGACCTTCAGCCGATCGAAGGGCGAGAGCGGCATGACGCCGGCGTTGTTGATGAGCACGTCGATCCGGCCGTAAGTTCCGACCGCCGTGTCGACCAGGTGCGCCACCTGGTCGCGATCGGTGACGTCGGTGCTCACGGCGAGGGCCGCTCCACCCTCCTCGTCGATCTCGGCCGCGATGGCGTCGATCCGATCGGTGCGCCGTGCACCGAGGACGACTCGGGCACCCTCGGCGGCGAGCCGTCGGGCCGCTGACTCGCCCATCCCGCTGCTCGCGCCGGTGATGACGACGACTTTCTGCTCGATGTTGTTGCTCATGCTGATGTCTCCTAGGTCGTGGACCGCTCGCAGCGGGGTGCTCGGTGAACAGCTCCGTGGGCCTGTCCCAGGGGGTCAGGTCCACACGTCGGGTGACGTGACTGCTCAGTAGGGCAGGCCACGTCCCGTGGTCGTGGTGGCAGTCACCAACTGGGGGCGTGCACCGGCCGCCGACGTGCTCCGGCCGCGGCGCACGTGGCGCACGGCGCGGTGTGCAGCCGTGAGTCGTGACTCGGTCGCACGGCTGTCGTCGACGATCGGGGCGTCGGGCAGTGCCGACCACGCAAGATCGGTGCGGTCGTTGGCGAGGGTGGCGAGCAGGGCGGATGGGTCGGACAGAATCATGAGAGCTCCGGTTCACAGGTTGCTGTATCGATCAAGTACTGCCGCTACTGTATCGATCAAGTCTTGATCGATCAAGAGGTGCTAGTCTGCGAGCTGCGGTGAGGAGGCCGGTGTGGGCAAGGTGACATTGCAGACGATCGCCGACCGGGTCGGTGTGTCGCGCACGACGGTGTCCAACGCCTTCTCGCGTCCGGACCAGCTGTCGGAGGATCTTCGCGATCGGATCCGCGCGGTGGCCAACGAGCTCGGCTACGGCGGACCCGACCCGCTGGCTCGCAGCCTGCGGTCCGGACGTGCCGGCGTGATCGGGATCCTGGTGACGCACACGCTGGGTCAGGCGTTGCGGGACCCGTACCCCGGCGCGTTCCTCGGTGGTGTGGCCGACGTGATCGGCGATGCCGACACCGGGTTGCTGCTGTTGCCGCTGCCGCCTGGAGACACCGAGTGCCGCGCGGTCCGCAACGCCGCCGTCGACGGGTTCATCGCCTCATCCCTCCCTGACGGCCACCCGGCGCTGGAGGTCGTTCGGGGCCGCGGGCTGCCGCTCGTCACCGTCGACAGCCCGCAACTCGACGGCGTGCCGTTCGTCGCCGCTGATGACCGACTCGCCGGCCTGCAGCTGGGCCAGCGGGTGTTCGCCCTCGGCCACCGCGACGTACTCGTCCTGACCTTCGCGCTCGCCAGCACCGACCAGGCGGAGATCACCGACGCCGACGTCGAGCAGGGCACCTACCGGGTCGCCCGCGAACGGGCCCGCGGACTGCTGGCGGCCGCTGCTGCGGCGGGCGTACCACGGGACCAACTCGTCCTGCGTGACGCGAGCCTCACCCAGCCCGAGACCGCCCGAGACATCGTGAAGTCCGCGCTGACCTCGCCACGGCCACCGACCGCGATCGTGTGCCTCGCCGACCAGGTCGCACTGGAGGCACTCGATACCGCACGGGAGCTCGGCCTGTCGGTCCCCCAAGACGTCTCCATCACCGGCTACGACGACATCCCCGCCGCCCGCGTCGCCCAGCTCACGACCGTCCGGCAGCCCACCGCCGACAAGGGTCGCCACGCACTGAGGCTCTTGCGCGAGGCCGACCGTGACACCGAGGACGTGACCGTCCCCCACGAACTCGTCGAGCGACAGACCCTCGGGCCGGCGCCGTCGACCAAGATCGGCGGCTCCAAGGGTCGGTAGCCATCCCCGCAGCCGGCTGAGGCACACACCCGCGCTCCGGAGCACGCGTGCTGATTACAGCCAGGGTCGCCAACGAGCAGCGGGGGGTCCCGGGCGGCCACCGGTCACGACATCGCTATCGAGCCCTTCGACGAGCCGATGAGCAACGAAAGGGTTCGTCAGAGCGCCGAACGCATGCCCAAATCGATGGGCATGCCCAATAGTCAGGTGTCCTCACGCGAACTGAGCGAATTGTCGCGAATCTAGGCGAACTGAGCGCATCTACGGCCGTTGAGATTGAGAGTGGCGACGAACTCTTGCTCGAAGTGCCCGAGGGTGCCGCCGACGCGAACGGCAATTCCCAAGAATTCGGCCCGCTACGGGGTCGTAGCGGGCCGTTTGCGCGCTGGGAGGGATTCGAACCCCCGGCCGCCTGATCCGTAGTCAGGTGCTCTATCCGGACTGAGCTACCAGCGCAGGTGATGCGGTCGTTCGCGGAGGCTGAGGGATTTGAACCCTCGAGGGCCTTGAAGACCCAACGGGATTAGCAATCCCGCGCCATAGACCAGACTAGGCGAAGCCTCCAGGCGCCCGCGCAGCGGTCCTGTCGGCCGCACGGCGCGTCGAAGGTAGCAGCCACCACGGGGACCTCGCGACGCGTACCCTGCCACGGTGACGTCGTCCACGTACCGGGCCCTGCGCGCCACGCCACCGGCGTTGCGTCGACCGGTCAGCGTCGCGATCCGCACGGGGCGCGGCGTCATCGACGATCGTCTGCCGGGGCTGGCCGCGGAGATCGCCTTCTGGGTCCTCCTCTCCCTGCCGGCGCTTCTCGTCAGTGGCCTGGCCGTCGCCAGCCTGGTGGCCGAGGGCGTGATCGGTCCCGGCTGGGACGAGCAGATCGTCGCTCGGACCACCGAGGTGGCCCGGCTGGCCCTGACCCAACCGACGATCGATCAGGCCGTCGAGCCCATCCTGCGAGGGCTGCTGGAGGGCGGCGGCGCCGGCGTCGCCTCCTTCGGCTTCCTCGCCGCGGCCTGGACCGCGTCGCGCGCGGTCAAGACCGTCCTGACCACCATCGCGATCGTCTACGGCCGGGCCGAGAGGCGGGCGGGCTGGCAGGACAGGTTGCTCGGTTTCGCCGTCACGCTCGGTGCGTTGCTGGTCGGGACGATCCTCGCGCCCCTGCTGATCGCCGGGCCCAACTTCGGCGAGGTCGTCCAGGAGATGGTCGACGTCGATCTCGGCGAACTGGTCGATGTGTGGCGGGCCGGGTACTGGCCGACGGTCGTGCTGCTGGCCACCGTCGCGCTCGCCGCGCTGTACCACCTCGGCGTTCCCGGACGCTCCCACTGGCGCTTCGACATCCCGGGTGCCGTGGTCGCCACGTCGGTCTGGCTCCTCGGCAGCGGCGCGCTGCGGCTCTACGGCGCATGGATCCTCGACGGGGACAGCGCCTACGGTCCGCTCGCCGGCCCGATCGTGCTCCTGCTGTGGTTGTGGTTGACCGGCTTCGCCGTGCTGTTCGGCGGCCTGCTCAACGCCAAGATCGCTCGAACCTCCCCACGACACCGCCGCCGGGAGGCCGAGATATCCGACGATCAGCGCGAGCCCGGATCCGACGACGAGGCGGCTCCGGTGGACGGACCGGCGAGCGGCACGTCGAAGGAGAAGGTCGTGCCCTCCCCCACGCGGCTGACCACCCCCAAGTGACCGCCGTGGGCCTCGACCACCTCCCGCGCCAGCGCCAGCCCCAGGCCCAGGCCACCTGAGGAACGTTGACTGGGTTCACCGCCCCGGAAGAAGCGCTCCAGGACGTAGGGCAGGTCGGTGGCGGCGATGCCGGGCCCGTCGTCGCTGACCGTCACGATCGCCCGGGCGTGCTGGCGTCGACCGCGGATCGTGACCTGCGTGCCCGATGGTGTGTGGACGACGGTGTTCATCAGCAGGTTCTCGAGCACGTGCTCGAACAGGCCGCGATCGACCTCGATCGTGAGGTCGTCGTCGATCAGCACGTCCACCGACCGCTCGTCGGCGAGCACGACCGAGCGGTGCAGCAGCTGCTCCACGGCCTCCCGTAACCGCACGGGCGACGGTTGCGGCTGCAGCTGGCCGGACTCCAGGGCCGAGGTGTCCAGCAGGGAGTTGACCATCGTCGACAGCCGGTCGGTGTTCGATCCGATGCGGTCGAGCAGGTCCTGGCGCTGCTCCGGCGCGATGTCGTCCCACCGCGTCAGCAGCGTCTGACCGAGCCCCTGCACCACCGTCAGCGGGGTCCGGAGCTCGTGGGACACGGTCGAGACGAAGTCCTGCGTGCGGACCTCGAGGTGCTGGAGCTGCGCCACGGCGAGGGCGTCGGCGCGGTACGCGCGGGCGCGCACCAGTGCGGCACCGGCCTGGCTCGCCAACAACCTCGCCAGCTCGGCCATGGGATCGCTGATCACGCGCTCGACGGTGAGCGCCTCCACGACCGCATGGACCGTGTCCCCGTCCATCAGCGGGAGCGTCAGCAGTTCGCGTGCCGGCAGCTCGCCGACCCTTGCCTGATCGTGGCGAACGTCGCGCAACCAGCTCGGCCGGCCCGTCTCGACGACCGTGCGGATCTCACCCTGATCGAGACCGACCTCGCCGTCGAGCGTCAACCGGAACCGGGCGGCACCCTCCACCAGACGGGCCACCGCGCGCTCGTGCTCCACCGTGCGGATGACGGCTCCGTCGAAGCCGACGTCGAGGAAGCCGTCCGCGGTCGCCCGAAGCACCTCGTCGGGATCCAGGGTGTTCGTGCGCAGCAACGATGCGAGCAAGCGCGCCCGCTGCTCGGCGGCCTCGTGGGCCGCGGCCTCCGTCGCGAGCGAACGCGAGAGGATACGCGAGCTGCGACCGGTGGCGGCGATGACCAGGAGCGCCCCACCGAGGTTCAGGGCGAGGATGGCCGGATCCCGCAGGCCGTCCCACCACACGATCGCGAGCCAGACGATCACCACCCAACCGAGCAGCCAGGGCCGCAACCGACGCGGGAAGACGAACACGCCGATGATCAACGCCAGAGCGAAGATGCCGGCGAAGATCTCCACCTCGACGTCGAGCGCGACGACCAGGTAGGGAGCGACCGCGGTCACGCCGATCACGACCGACACCACGTACCAGGCCACCTCCCACCGCCGAGCCCGGGCCGGGTCGATGGGAACGAGGTCCCAGGGACGCACGCTCGCGACGAGCGAGATCACCCCGATGAGCACCGAGAGGCTGACGAAGAGACCCCGGTCGACGATCCGACCGTTGCTCACGGCGTAGCCGACGACCACGAGCACCGGGAGCAGCAGCGCCGCCCGGACCGTGGGACGCGTCAGCAGCTCGGCGGCTAGCCGATCACCGTCGGCGCCCGTCCGCTGCACGTCGAAGCGCCGCTGTTCGTCGTTCCGGGCCGCTTCGGACGGACCGAGGGTCGTGGCGCCCGACGGGTCCGCTGCCGCCCCCACAGCCTGGCCGCTCACATCACACCCGCGGGCTGGGCCAGCGGGAGTCGGATCGACAACCCGTCGTCGATGACCACTGTGGCACCGGCAGACATCAGCAGCTGGCTGGCCAACGAGATGGTCAGGGCGGACACCTCTGGGTTCCCGCCCGGTCGCCGGATCAGCTCCACGACGTCGCCGTCCACGTCGGAGGTGAGGCACAGGTGGACGGGTCTGACCCGCCCGTCGGCGTCCTCCCGCGGCTCCAGGAGCAGCTCGAAGCCGAGTCGCAACAGCTCCAGGTCGACGCAGACGTGCGCTCGTCCGTCGGCCGTGGAGGTCTCCAGCTCGACCCCCCGACCGAGCGGCAACGATCCCACGACCTGCGAGAACGGCACGACCCGTACCTGCGGCTCACGACGCCGTGCCTGCAGGTGCGAGAACGCCAGGATCGCGTCGACGACCCGCCGCAGATCCTGTGACTGCGACTGGAGCCGCTCGAGGAAGACGCGTCGTTGGTCAGCACCGACGTCGTCACCGTGGTTGCCCAGGATGGCCGCGATACCCCGCACGATCGCCAACGGATCCCGGATCTCGGAGGTGACGGCCGACACCAGCCCGGCCCGCATTCGGTCGAGCTCGGCCGCCCGGTCCAACAGCTCGCGTTGGCGGTCGAGACGCCGTTCCGCGGCGACGACGCCACCGAGATGTGCGGCGAGGACCTCGGCGATCTCGATCTCAGCGGGGCTCGGCTCGCCCGGTTCGAAGCGAGCACACATCAGGGTGCCGCGGGGCTCGCCGTCCAGGCGGATCGGGGTCACCACCACGGCCCCGAGCTGGTCCCGCTCCGGCAACCGATGCTCCGCCGTGCGGTAGTCGGAGAGCACGATCGTCCGGTCCTGCTCGATCGCCTGCCAGCTGACCCCCCTACCACGAGCGACCGGGGCGCCGGTCGCGGTCAGGTTGTCGAGGTGGACAGCCACCAACACCTGCCGGTTGATCTCCGCGACCCCAGCCGCATCGAACGCGAGGGCGCGCAGGGTCCGGGTGACCGCGCGCGAGGCGTCCGCCACGCTGCTGCCCGGCAGCTCGCGGACGGTCTGCAGCAGCTCTGCCCGTCGTTCGGCCGCGCGGCGCTGCTCGGCGGCGGCGAGCCGGGCTCGGGAGAGCTCGCGGAAGAACACCTCGGCCACCGCCGCCACGGCGAGCAGCAGGGCCGCCAGCAGCATCGTGCCACCGACCTGTTCACCAGCCGCGTGGACAGCGAGCACGATGCCGGCGATCGCCGTCCCCTGGAACGTCCACCGCCAGGGTGCGCTGGGAGTGGCCGCCACGGCGGTGACGAACGAGGCCATCAGTAGCACGTAGGCCTCGGGCTGCGAGCCGCCGTCGGCCCACAGCACCAGCAGCAGTATCGCCAGCGCGGTCAGGGTCAACAGCAACGGCAGCCGGCGGCGGGTGGCCGGCGCGAAACCGACCCGGTGGTGCACGACCCCCAGGACGATCGAGGTGGCGAGCAACGCGCAGAGCACGGTCACGACCCAAGTCGGGGCCGGTCCGCTCATCACCGCGGGCAGCGCGACCACCGTGGCCCCGCCGACCAGCGCCGGCTGGATGCGGGCCGAGGACGAGCGCGGCTCGGCCGGGGTCTCTGGACCCCGGCCGGGAGCGGAGGGTGTGGGATTCGAACCCACGGGACGCGCGAGGCGCCCGACGGTTTTCAAGACCGTTGCCTTCGTCCGCTCGGCCAACCCTCCAGGACGCGAACGCTACCGAAGAAGGGCCCACGCTCCGTCGCTACGTGGTCACGTCAAACGCTCGATCAGACCGGTCGGCAGCGCCGGAGATCCCGGCGGTCGTTCGAGCCCTGCGAGACGGGTCTCATCCCGCGAACAGCACCTCGCGACCGAGGTGGGGCTGCAGCGCTTCGGGGACCACGACGCTGCCGTCGGGCCGCTGGTGCTGCTCGACCAGCGCGATCATCGCGCGTTGCACGGCCAGCGCGGTGCCGTTGAGGGTGTGCACCAGGACGTTGTCCCCGTCACCGACCCGCACCCGCGTGCGCAACCGCCGCGCCTGGTAGTCGGTCGTGTTCGAGCAGGAGGTCACCTCGCGGTAGGCCTGCTGACCGGGCAGCCACGCCTCGATGTCGTACTTGCGGGCGGCCGAGGCCCCGAGATCGCCGACGGGGATGTCCACGATACGTGCGTGGATCCCGAGACCCGTGAAGACCTCCTCCTCGATGGCGAGCAGACGCTCGTGCTCAGCGGCGGAGTGCTCGGCCGCGACGAAGGAGAACAGCTCCACCTTCTCGAACTGGTGGACACGCAGGATGCCGCGGGTGTCCTTGCCGTGTGCGCCGGCCTCCCGGCGGAAACAGGGCGAGTACCCGGCGTAGCGCAGCGGCAGGTCGTCGGCCTCGAGCAGCTCGTCCATGTGCAACCCGGCCAGGGGCACCTCCGAGGTCCCGACCAGGTAGAAACCGTCGTCGCGCGTGGCGAACAGCTGTTGTTCGTCGGTCGGCAGGAAACCCGTGCCGTACATGGCCTCCTCACGCACGAGCACAGGCGGGATCACGGGAACGTGCCCGTGGGCCATGGCGATCTCGATGGCGTAGCGCACGAGCGCGAACTCCAGCAGCGCACCCTCGCCCTTGAGGTAGGCGAACCGCGAGCCGGACACCTTCGCGCCGCGCGCGAGGTCCAGGGCGTCCGCCGCTTCGAGCAGCTCGACGTGGTCACGGACGCCGTCCTCGAACGTCGGCGCCTCCCCGAAGGTCCGGAGCACGACACCGTCTCCCTCGACCCCGTCCGGCGCGTCGGCGTGCGGCAGGTTCGGTACCGCGGCGAACGCGGCGGTGTGTGCGGCCACGACCTCGTCGCGCTCCGACTCCAGCGTCGCGACCCGGTCCTTGAGCTCCTGTGCGGCCTGGATCATCGCACCGCGTCGGTCCGGGGATGCCTGGCCGATGGCCCGGGACGCCGCACCCTGGTCGGCTCGTGCCTCATCGACCGCGGCGACGAGCGATCGGCGCCGTTCGTCGAGTTCGCGCAGCTCCTCGAGCCTGGCACGGTCGACCCCGCGTCGCGCCAGAGCGGTGGCGGTCGCGTCGAAGTCGTCACGGAGCAGGCGTACGTCGATCATGGAGGCGAGGCTAACGCACCGCCGGTGGTGACCCCGCTCAGCGCGGTGGTGTGGCGCCGACGCGCTCCCGCCAGCGCGCCAGCCAGTCGGCGGCATCACGGTAGGCGGCGTCGTCGGCCTGGATCCGGTCCGCCTCGTCGGTGCGGCGGGCGCCGGAGCGGCGGTACGAGCCCAGGATCTTGACGTCACGATGGGTCCGCTTGACCGCGGCCAGGGCGTCACCGACGCGCTCGGTCGCGAGGTGCCCCTCCACGTCCAGGAAGAAGCAGTACTCCCCCAGCTCGGCCTTGGTGGGCCGCGACTCGATCTTGGTCAGGTTCAGGTCGCGTTCCGCGAAGATCTCGAGCAGCTTGAGCAGCGCACCGGGCCGGTTGGCCTCGATGAAGACCACCACGGAGGTCTTGTCCCACCCCGTGGGGGCCGGCAGGTGGTGACCGACGACCACGAACCGGGTCGAGTTCACGGCACGGTCCGTGATGTCCGTCGCCAGCACCTCGAGTCCGTAGCGCTCGGCGGCGAGCGGGTTGACGATCGCCAACGGCCCCGGCTCCTCCGCAGCGATCAGCTCCGCGGCGCGCGCCGTCGACGCAGCGATCAGCCGTTCCGCCTGTGGGACCACCGTCGACAGCCACCGCCGGCAGGCCGACAGGGCGACCGGGTGCGAGTAGACGGCCTCGGCCGTCGCGAGCTCGGCCCCCTCCCGACCGGCGGCCACGAGGGTGACGGGCAGCTCGATCTCACCGTGGATGAGCAGCTCCGTGTCGAACGCCAGCGCATCGAGCGTGGCCGTGACCGACCCCTCGAGGGTGTTCTCGATGGGGACGACGCCTCGCGCGGCGACGCCCTCGTCGACGGCGCGGAGCACCTCGGAGATGTCGCCGTAGGCGGCGAGGTGACGCTCGTCGTCGCCACCCGCGATCATGCGCGCCGCGGCCTCGGTGAAGGTGCCGACCGGCCCGAGGTAGGCGACGGCGTGCGGGTCGGTCCCCTCGCTCACGATGCGCGCCGCCGTCGGCCGCCCTGACCGGCGGGAGCGGTGGCGGGACCGCGGCCGTTGCCGTGCGACCCGACGGTGCCCTGACCGTCCAGCGCCGTTCGGATCGCGTCGGCCTCCTCGGCGGTCAGGCGGTGCTCGCTCGTCCCGTCCGTCACGGGCTTGGCGTAACAGCGGGACTCCGATCGACCGTTGATCGCGGAGACGATCAGCCCGTGGCCACGCTCGTCGAGGATCGCGGCGGAGAACGAGAGCGCCCCGGCCATGTCGTCGAACGCGTCGTAGCGAACGACCGCGACCCGGGAGACCACGCTCGCGGCCGTGTGCCGCAGGTCCTCCCGGAGCTCGGCCGACGCCGAGTGCAACGCGTCGAGCTCCCCTCGCAGGGGCCCGAGCTCCGAGGCGCCCGTCTCCGGCAGTCCCTCGTCCTGTCGCGTGTCCTCCGAGCGGACGTGGGCCGGCCGCGACGACGTCGGCTCCTGCTCGGACCGTCGCTGGTCCCGGACCCGAGCCGCCAGCAGGACCAGGCCGGCGCACAACGCCAGGGTCAGCCCGAGGTTCAGGACCACCAGGAGGGTGAGCACACCCGGACCGATCGCCACCTGCTCCTCGCTTGCGAGCGGTACACCCGTCCGCTCGGCAGCGCACCGTACCCGCGGTCGCGGACGACGCCGTTCCACGGGCACGAGCCGTCGCAGCGACTCCTCGTGCACCCGCTCGGCGCGCGCCCGCCGCCCACGTACGGATGTCCAGCGCCTCGACGGACCGGACCCAACGGGTCGTCGGCCACCGCGAGCGGTGCATCGTCGCAGGTCAGGGGCGGTTCGCGACCGCTTCGGTGTCCCCCGCTCCGCGGTTGGGAGCCGTTCCGAGGTGATGTCGGCGCCATACGCACCGCCGCACTCGTACGAACTGGAACGACCCCGCACCCCAACCAACGCACGCGGAGGTACTCCATGAACCGCAAGCTCACAGTAGGCCTGATGGCCGCCGCACTGGCCGCGATCCCGGCATCCGCCGCGATGGCCGACGGTCACGAGGACGCCGAGGTCGTGCTCGTGCACGGCGTCCCGGGACTCGACACCGAGGTCGACGTCCTCGCCGATGGCGATCCCATCGCCGAAGGCATCGACTTCGAGGACACCGCCGTGCTCAACGTGCCGGCGGGCACCTACGACCTCGCAGTCGCGCCCACCGGCGCCGGCGCCGACGAGGCACTCATCAGCGCCGACGGCGTCGAGGTCGCGGCGGGTGGCAGCTACTCCGCGATCGCCTACCTCCAGGAGGGCGGCGAGCCGGCCCTGTGGGCCGCGGGCAACGTCACCGACGAGGGAGCCGGCATCCAGGTCTTCCACGCCGCCGACTTCCCGGCGGTCGACATCCTGCCGACCGAGGCCACCGGTCTCGAGGGCGTGACCAACGGCGACACGGCGTTCATCGCCACCGGCGCTGGTGACGTCGAGGGCGTTGGCGTCGCCGCGGCCGGTGAGGACGAGGCAGCGATCGACCTCGGCACCGTCACGGTCCCCGAGAACACCTCCGTGCTCGCCTACGCCATCGGTGACGCCGACACGGTCACCGTCGTGACCGAGGCGATCGACGTCGCCGGCGAGGAGGCCGACGACGACGCCGAGGAGACCGAACAGCCCGAGGAGGTCCACTCCGGTACCGGTGGCCTGCTCGAGTCCGGTCTGCCCCTCTGGGTCGCTGGCCTGATGGCACTGGGCGCCGCGGGCGTCGCGGTCCCGGCCGTCGCCACCGCGCGTCGTCGCAACTGATCGACCCGCACCACAGGTCGGCCACGGCCTGACCTGGACCACGAGGACGGAGGGTTCGCCCCTCCGTCCTCGTGGAGCACCCACCCCACGTACCCGATCCGCGGAGGGAGAGCGGCATGACCAGGCCAGCCCTCGTCTCGTTGCTCACGGGCCTGCTGTTGCTCGTCGGCGCCCCGACGGCGTGGCACCTCGGTCAGCCCGCCGACACCGTCGGTGACGTCGCGGCGGCATCGGCCACACCCGAGCCGCGGCCGGACCGCCCGGTGAGCGTGCCCGGTTCCGACCCCGAACTCGACCTCGGCCCCACGGACGAGCACCTGGTCCCGGAGCTGGCTCCGACCGCCCCGGCCGGCCCACCACCGGACCCGGAACCGGCCGCACCTGCCGTACCCACCGGGGTGAGCATCCCCGCCATCGACGTGGACGCGCCGATCGACCGGGTCGGCCTCGAGGACGACGGGGGGATGGAGATCCCACACGACATCCGTCGGATCGGCTGGTACGAGCCTGGCGTCGAGGTCGGCGCGGCGGAGGGCACGGCCGTGCTCTCCGGGCACGTCGATTCCCGCGAGCAGGGCCGCGGTGCCTTCTGGGGACTACGTGAGCTCGACGTCGACGACCTCGTCACCGTCGACCACGAGGACGGCACCAGCAGCGAGTGGCGCGTCGTTGCCCGCACCGTCTACTCGAAGGACGAGTTGCCGATCGCCGACATCTTCACGCGCTTCGGCGACCCCGGCCTGGTCCTCATCACCTGCGGTGGGGCGTTCGACGACAGCATCGGCCACTACGAGGACAACGTCGTGGTCTACACGGAGCCCGCCGAGCCCCTCGACGCATGACGGGGCCGGGCTCCGGCCACGACGCCCGGCGGGCCGCTGGTCCGATTCACACGCCCTGCGCCGACGCTGCGAGCGCGCGGTGACCGGCCGCCCCACGTGGCCGGACCCAGACGTCGACCGTCCGGCGCCGAAGGTCGGTTGCCCGCGCAACCATCAGCTGGACGGTTGCCAGCAACATCACCCGACCAGGAGGACCCCATGGCCAAGATCGGCATCGTGTACTACTCCATGTACGGCGCGACCTACGAGCTCGCCCGCGCCATCGCCGACGGCGTCGAGAAGGACGGCGGGGAGGTGGCCCTGCGCCGCGTCGCGGATCCGCTGCTCCCGGAGCAGGTCAAGGCCTCCGACGGCGTCCGTGAGGCGATCGCCGATCAGGAGGAGGTCCCCGAAGCCTCCGTCGACGAGCTGCTCGAGTTCGACGGAATCATCTTCGGCGGGCCGACCCGCTACGGCGCCAGCGTCGCGCAGCTGCAGAACTTCTTCGACCAGACGGGCGCTCACTGGCAGAACGGCTCGCTGGTCGGCAAGACCGCCGGATTCTTCACCGGTGCGGGCACGATCCACGGCGGCCACGAGTCGACGATCCTCGGGATGTCCACCTTCGCGTGGCACCAGGGGATGCTGATCGTGCCGGCCGGCTACGCCATCGCCTCCGAGCTGATGTCGACCCGTTCCGGCGGTGGCCCCTACGGTCCCACGCAGCTCGGCGACGGCTCCGGCCTCACCGACGACGAGCGCGCGGTCGCGGTCGCCTACGGCCAGCACTTCTCGCAGATCACCGAGCGGGTCGCCTGACGGTTCCATCCGGAGACGCCCCCGGCCACGTGCCGGGGGCGTCTCCACGGAGCTCGGACGCCGCTGCTCGTTCGTCGACCCACGGGAACGGACCAGCGTGGTCCCGCGGTCAGCGGCGGGCGAGCCACTCCTCGAACGACTCGCCCGTGAGCCGCTCGTAGGCCTCCACGTACTTCGCGCGGGTGGCGGCGACCACGTCCTCGGGTAGCGCGGGAGCCGGCGGCTGGCGGTCCCACCCGGTCGCCGTGGCGGCGTCGCGCACGTACTGCTTGTCGAAGCTCGGGGGCGTGGCACCGGGCTGCCAGGCATCCGCCGGCCAGTAGCGGGACGAGTCCGGGGTCAACACCTCGTCGGCCAGGATCAGCTCCCCGTCGAGGAGCCCGAACTCGAACTTGGTGTCCGCCAGGATGATCCCGCGCTCGGCGGCGTGGGCGGCACCGGCCTCGTAGAGCGCGAGCGAGGTGGTACGCAGCCGGTCGGCCAGGTCGAACCCTACGGCGTCGGCGACCACCTCGAAGCTGACGTTCTCGTCGTGCTCGCCCTCCTCGGCCTTGGTCGCCGGGGTGAAGACGGGCTCGGGCAGGCGGTCCGCTTCCACCAGGCCTCCGGGCAGCGACAGGCCGCAGACCGTGCCGTCCGACTGGTACTCCTTCCAGCCGGAACCCACCAGGTAGCCCCGCACCACGCACTCGAACGGGACGATGTCGACCCGCCGACAGAGCATCATCCGGCCTCGCAGCTCCTCCGCCGTCTCCGCCGACACGTCGGGGAGATCGGACACCGAGGTCGAGACCAGGTGGTTGGCGACCACCCCGGTCAGCCGCTCGAACCAGAACGCGCTCAGCCCGGTGAGCACCCGCCCTTTGTCCGGTACGGGGGTGGGGTGCACGACGTCGTAGGTGGAGACCCGGTCCGAGGCGACCAGCAGCAGGTGCTCGTCGTCCACGGCGTAGAGGTCCCGGACCTTGCCGGATCGCAGATGGGTGAGGCCGTCGATCGTCACGGGAAGCTCCGGGGGAACGGCAGCGGCGGGGCCGGGTGGCTGCCCGGAGACTAACCGGCTGCGGGGTCGGCCCGTCGGCGCGTGGGACCGCAGCCCACGCGGCTCAACCCGTGGCGTCCGGAGCGACGGCCCGATCCCGGAGGCGGGCGAGGTCCGATGCCGTGTCGACGTCCGGCGGCGCGGTGCCGCCGACCAGGACGTGCACGACGTCCAGCTCGTCGAAGAGCTGACGGGCGCCGACGTCGCCCCGCAGGCTCGTCAGCTCCGGCAGGAGGTCGGGGGCGAAGCCGACGGGGTGGCTGGCGCGGTCCGCGTAGCTGGCCCGCGCCGCGCGAGCCCCGGCGAGCACGGC
>SKTG01000485.1 GCA_007118045.1 Nitriliruptoraceae bacterium | reverse complement strand
CCTTCGGCTCCACGGCGTGGTCCTCCGCGGGTGCGTGCACCCCGACGAGGTACTCGCCGAGACCGAGCTGCTCGATCAGGGGTAGGGCTGCCGGGCCGGGCTTCGAGGTGACCACGGCCAGCTCGGCACGGGCGGCGAGGACCTCGAGGACGTCGGCGACACCGGGGACGACCCGGGTCAGCTCGGCGGCCGAGTCCCGGTAGTGCTCCCGGTAGGCGTCCAGGCACCGTTCCGCGGACGCGGGGTCGGCACCCGCTTCGGCGAGCAACGACCGCAGGCTCTCCAGCAGCGGCGGTCCGATGCACCAGCGCAGCCGGTCCGCGGGTGGCGGGACGACGTCCGTCGCCCGCAGGGCGTGCCGGATCGATCCGGTGATCGCGGCCGTCGAGTCGATCAGACAGCCGTCGAGGTCGAGCAGGACCAGCTCGGCGGAGGTCGATGGCCCCGTCACGGGCCCGGGGTCCCCGGCTCGGCGCGACGTCCGGGGACGACCACCACGCCGCCGTCGGGGTGCGGCAGGATCCGCACCCGGGCACCGTAGAAGCGCGAGATCACCGCCTCGGTCAACACCTCGGCGGCAGGACCGTTCGCGACCCGCTGCCCGCACGCGAGCAGCGTCAACCGGTCCGCGTACTGCCCGGCGAGGGTGAGGTCGTGCATCGCGGCGAGCACGGTGAGGTCGCGTTCGCGCCGCAGCTCCGCCACGAGGTCGAGGACCTGGAGCTGGTGGCCCACGTCCAGGGCGCTGGTCGGCTCGTCCAGCACGAGCAACGGCGCGTCCTGCGCCAGGGCACGCGCGAGCACGGCGCGTTGCAGCTCTCCGCCCGACAGGGTCCCCAGAGCACGCTCGGCGAAGAAGCCGAGGTCGAGCCGTTCGAGGACCTCGTCGACGACCTGCAGGTCGCGCGGCCCCTCCACCCCGAAGGGCCCGATGTAGGGCGTGCGCCCGAGCAGGGCGTAGTCGAGCACGGACATGCCAGGGGGCACCACCGGGTTCTGCGGCACCACGGCGAGCCGACGGGCGAGCTCGCGCGAGGGCAGCGCCCGCACGTCCTGTCCGTCGATCTCCAGTGCGCCCTCGGCCGGCACGTTGCCCGACAGGGCCTTGAGCAGCGTCGACTTCCCGGCACCGTTGGGGCCGAGCAGCACGACCCACTCGCCGCTGGCGACCTCCAGGTCGACGTGATCGACCACCACGGTGGGCCCGTACCGCACGACGACGTCCTTCGCGGTCACCGAGCTCACGACAGCCTCCGGCTGGTCCGCAGCACCACGGCGAAGAACGGTGCACCGAAGAACGCGGTGACGACCCCGATGGGCAACTCGGCCGGGCTCGCCACCGTGCGCGCCAGCAGGTCCGCCCCCACCAGGAAACCGGCACCGCCGACCACCGAGAGGGGCAGGATGATGCGGTAGCTGGTCCCGGCCATCAGCCGCACCGCGTGGGGCACGATGATGCCGACGAAGCCGATCAGGCCGCTGACCGAGACCGCGGCCGCCGTCCCGAGCGAGGCTGCTGCGATCACGATGAGCCGGACACGCCCGGTCCGAACGCCGAGGGTCCTGGCCTCCTCCTCGCCCACCGCGAGGACGTCGAGGAGCCGCCGGTGGAGCAGGATGAGGACCATGGTGATGGCGGCGTACGGCAGCAGCATCCGGACCTGACCCCACCCGGAGGTGGTCAGGCTGCCGAGGATCCAGGTCCACACGGTGCGCAACACGTCCGTGTTCTGTTGCTGCACGTAGGTCTGGATCGCCGTCAGGAAGGCGGCGACGGCCACACCGGCCAGGATCAACGTCGTCGCCGAACGTACGCCCGTGACGGCCCGGCCGAGCGTGTAGGTCAGACCGACGCCCAGCAGCGCGCCGGCGAAGGCCGCGGCCGGCACCACGTTGCCCGGGAGAGCGTGCGCGCCGTACACGACCGCGAGGGTGGCCCCGAGGCCGGCGCCGGCCGCCACGCCGAGCAGGTACGGGTCGGCGAGGGGGTTGCGGAAGACCCCCTGGTAGGCCGCTCCGGAGACCGCCAGGACGCCCCCGACCAGCGCGCCGAGCACGACCCGGGGCAGCCGCAGCTGCCACAGGATGGCGGCCTGACGCTCGCCGAGTCCACTCTCCACCGAGACCCCGGGCAAGGCGTTCATCAGCTCGCGACCGACGGCGGCGGTCCCGAGATCGGCGGCACCGACGAGCGTGCCGACGGTCACCACGAGGCCGAGCCCGACCACGGCGGCCAGGACCGCCCTCGGATGGACGGTCGAGGCGCGCAGGACCGGTCGCGCCTGGACACCCACCGACGTGGGTGCCCCGGCCGCCGGTCGCCGCTGACGCGTCATCGGCTACTCGGCGTTCGCGATGGCGTCGCCGACGAGCTCGACGAACTCGACGATGCGCGGACCCCATCGCGAGGTGATCGCGCCGTCGGCCTCGAAGAGGTTGTCCTCCTGTACCGCGGTGATCGTGTCCCAACCGGGACGCTCCGCGACGGCGGAGACGTCCGCGTCCGGGCCCTGGCCGGCCAGGAAGATCAGGTCCGGGTCGGCGTCGAAGATCAGCTCCTCGGAGAGCTGCGGGTACCCACCCGCCTCGTCGTCGTCGGCCTGGTCGGCGATGTTCTCCAGGCCGAAACGGTCGTAGACCTGGCCGATGAACGTCCCGGACGTGGCCGAGTACAGGAACTCGTCGAGCTCGTGGTAGAAGCGCAGGTCGGTGTCGGGCGCATCCGCGACGAGCTCGTCGATCTCCGCCGATGCCTCGTCGACCAGGGTCGTCGCCTCCTCGGACCGGCCGGTCGCGTCGCCGACTAGTTGCCACTGGTCGTAGGCGTCCTCGAGATCGGCGGGCGCATCGAGGATGAGCACGTCGATGCCGAGGTCCTCGAGGCCCTCGGAGAGGCCCTCGGGGTCGAACGCCGCGATCACGAGGTCCGGGTCCTCGTCGGCGATGGCCTCCAGGTTGGGCTCGAAGCCCGAGAGGTCCGTGGTCGGTGCCTCCTCGGGGTGGTCCGACTGGTCGTCGACGGCGATCACCTGGTCGCCAGCGTCGACCGCGAACAGGATCTCCGTGTGCGTGGGGCTGAGCGAGACGATCCGCTCCGGCGCCTCCTCCAGTTCGACGTCGACGCCGCGGCTGTCGGTGACGGTGACGGGGAAGGTCCCCTCGCCGTCGTCGTCCGCCGCGTCGGCGTCCGTCCCGTCCTCGGGCTCGTCGTCGGCCCCGTCGGGTTCGTCGTCACCGGGTTCCTCGCCGGTGTCGGCATCGTTCGTGTCGGCGTCGGTGTCGGTGACCACCTCGTCCTCGGGGGGTGCCGCGTCGTCGTCGCCGCAGGCGGTCAGCGCGAGCGCTGCCGCGCAGGTCAGCATCAGGGTGCGTCGCATCCAGGTCCTCCACATCGCCCGCGCAGGTCGGGGCGGGCACCTGGACGCGCACCCGTCGCGGGGCGCGTTCGCGCCGGGATGGACGGTGTTCGCGACACGGGGTCCCCTTCCTTCGAGGGTCCGGTCCGTGACCACGTGCCCAGGCGACCTGGCTGACCCGCCGCGACCGACGCGGCGGGATCACAGTTGCGGGACAGCGCCGGATTCGCACCGGCTTCGCTGACACGTGGTGGTCGAACTGTCGTCGACCGTCACGGAGCCTACCTCCCGCTGACGGGGAGGAACATCCGTCCGCTCAGCCTCCGGGCCCGGGCACCGTCGGCTCGATGCCGGCGAAGTCCCATCCGTTCAGGACGGTGGGATCCGTCGACCACCAGGGGCCACGGAGCACGCTCGCGAGCGATGCCGCGGCCTCCGGGTCCGGCAGCCGCCGGCCGACCAGCGGGCCACGACCGACGGTGGCCGCGCCGACGCGGTCGAGGTAGCCGGCCACCGAGGTGCGCAACGGCCCGTCGGCCGACACGAGGAGGTGGCCACGGGACGAACTCGACCGGGCACGGTCGAAGGCCGCGACCAGCTCCAGCAGGTCACTGCCCCTGAGCGGTGCCACCGCCACGTCGAGCGCGTCGCCGAGCCCGCCGGTCACGAGAGCGTCGCGCAGCTGCGGGGTGTCGACGAGGCCGGCACGGATCACCACCGTCGGACACGGCACCTGCGCGACGAGCCCCTCGACCTCCGCCAACGCGCGTCGCATCGGATCGGTTGCCGTCGCCTCCGCGCCGGGCAGGCTGCGCAGCAGGACGCGTCGGACCCCGGCGTTGGTCGCGGCCCGCACGACGACCCGGGCGTCGGCCAGGACCTGGTCGGGGTCGCCGAGGGGCAGCGCCCCGCCGAGATGCACCAGCGTGTGCACGTCCGCGAGGGCGGCCTCCAGACGGCCCTCGTCGTCCGCGGTCCCCATCGACACGAACGCGCCGGCCGCGCGCAGCGAACCCACGTCCCCGTCGGCGAACACGCGGACCTCGCCGCCCTCCTCGAGGAGCCGGGCGGCCAGTCGGCGGGCCAGCGGCTGATGAGCCGCGGTGACGAGGACGGGCACCTGGCGCAGGCTAGCGAGCGGCGAGAGACGGCCTGCTGCACCATGGAGTCACGCCGGCGGACGTAGGAGGAGGACGACG
This sequence comes from Nitriliruptoraceae bacterium, assembly GCA_007118045.1. Classification (GTDB taxonomy): domain Bacteria; phylum Actinomycetota; class Nitriliruptoria; order Nitriliruptorales; family Nitriliruptoraceae; genus SKTG01. The sequence goes on along the minus strand of SKTG01000485.1, from coordinate 11,469 downwards.
TGATCGGGATCGAGCTCGCACGACGGCTGCGCGCCGCTGGTCTCGCATGGGAGCCGACCGAGGGCGACCGGTTCGTGCTGCCCGATCGGGACCTGGACGGGCGGGTGTTCACCATCTCGGAGATGGTCGTCGAGGTGCGGCGTGGTCCCGTCGGCACCCTCATCGCGTTCAACGGGACCACCGAGTGGGCGCTCGACGCGATCGAGCAGGCCGAGACGGTGTGGCTGCCGCGCGAGCACCAGCTACGGGAGCTGCTCGGCGAGGCCCTGCTCTCGTTGGCGCGCCTCGACGACGGCTGGCGCTGCACCGCCCGGATCGGCGACGAGCTGCGGGAGTTCGAGCACGCCAACGCCGCGGACGCCTACGGCGAGGCGTTGCTCTCGGTGCTCGAACACCGCTGAGGGGCTCGTCGGGGCACGGCCGAGGTGACTCGTCGCCCCAGACGTGGGGCGCCACCTCGGCGGGTCAGAGCCGAGGTGTCTCGCTGTAGGTGCCCCAGACCCGTTGCAGGGCCGCGGACACCTCGCCGACGGTGGCCTCGGCGCGGACGGCGTCCATGATCAGGGGCACGAGGTTCTCGTCGGTGGAAGCGGCAGCCTCGAGCCGCCCGAGGGCGTCACGGAGGGCGTTCGCGTCACGGCGTTCGCGCACGGCGGCGAGCCGCTGGTTCTGGCCCTGCTCGATCTCGGCGCCGATCCGGAGGATGTCGAGCGCGTCGTCGTCATCGTCGTGGTAGGCGTTGACGCCGACCATGCGGTAGTCGTCCTTGTCCATGCGGTTCTGGAACTCGAAGGCGGCGTCCGCGATCGCGGAGGTGAAGTAGCCGTCGTCGATGCCGGCCAGGATCCCGGAGCCGATGGTCCCGTCGGTGGACATCGACAGGATCGTGGCGAACTCCTCCTCGGCCTGGCGTTCGATCTCGTCGGTGAGCCACTCCACGTACCAGGAGCCACCGAGCGGGTCGATCACGCTGGTGACGCCGGTCTCCTCCGCCAGCACCTGCTGGGTGCGCAGCGCCACCCGAGCGGCGTGGTCGGACGGGAGGGCGAGCACCTCGTCGAGCGCGTTCGTGTGCAGTGACTGGGTCCCACCGAGCACGCCGGCGAGCGCCTCGATCGCCGTGCGGACCACGTTGTTGTCGGGCTGCTGCGCGGTCAACGACACACCCGCCGTCTGGGTGTGGAAGCGCATCAGCAGGGCCTTCTCCGCGGTGGCGCCGTAGCGGTCCCGCAACCAGCGGGCCCAGATGCGGCGGCCGGCGCGGAACTTGGCGATCTCCTCGAAGAAGTCGATGTGCGCGTCGAAGAAGAAGCTGAAGCGGGGGACGAACCGGTCCGGGTGCAGGCCGCGCTCCATGCCGAGCTCCACGTAGGCGAAGCCGTCCGCCAGCGTGTAGGCCAGTTCCTGTACGGCCGTCGAGCCGGCCTCGCGGATGTGGTAGCCGGAGATCGAGATCGGGTGGTAGCGCGGGGTGTGTTCGGTGCAGAACTCGATCAGGTCCCCGATCAGCCGCAGGTGCGGCTCGGGGGGGAACAACCACTCCTTCTGCGCGATGTACTCCTTGAACATGTCGGTCTGGAGGGTCCCACCGAGGTCGGCGAGCGACCATCCCTGCTTCTCTGCCGCGACCGCGTACATGCAGAACAGCGTCACGGCGGGCGCGTTGATCGTCATCGAGGTGGTCAGCTCGCCCAGCGGCAGGCCCTCGAACACACGCTCCATGTCGTGGATCGTGTCGATCGCCACACCACAGTGACCCACCTCGCCGAGCGAGCGGTCGTCGTCCGAGTCCAGGCCCATCAGGGTGGGCATGTCGAACGCGACCGAGAGACCGTGCTGACCGCCGCGCACCAGGTCGTGGAAGCGCCGGTTGGTCGCCTCCGGGTCGGAGAAGCCGGCGAACTGGCGGATCGTCCACGGGCGCGTGCGGTACATGGACGCGTAGACACCCCGGGTGTAGGGGTACTGCCCGGGGTAGCCGATCCGCTCCTCGTCCAGCTGCACGTTGTGCGGGCCGTACAGCGGTTCGAGTGGGATGCCCGACAGCGTGGTCGCGTCCTCCCGCCGCTTGGGTGCGGCGTCGTAGCTCGCCCGCCAAGCCTCGTACTGCTCCTGCCAAGCCACCTGATGCTCCCTCGCTCCCGATCAGGAGCCGAGGGTAGTTGTCCACCCGGCGTCGCAGCCCGGCCACGTGCGGGGAGCGCGGAGCTCGTCGCTAGGCTCCCGACCGGACGAAGAGGTGGCATGCAGGTCACGGCGCGCTCCGACGCGGAGCTGGTGCGGCTCGCGCAACAGGGCGCGACGCCCGGGTTCGCCGCGTTGCTGTACCGCTACGGCCCCGTCGTCCGGCACGTCGTCGAGGACGACGCGGACCCGGTCGGCGCCGTGACCGCGACCTTCGTGGCGGCGATGCGTCAGCTACCGAAGCGCGACCCGGCGGAGCCGGTGGAACCGTGGCTGCGCGAGCTCGCCGCCACGAAGGTCGACGAACCGGTGCCCGTACCGGCCGCCGGACCGCCACCGATGGATCCCGACGAACGCGACGAGATCTGGGCCGAGCTGTACCTGCGCTGGCCCGACGGACGGGTGCCGCGTCGCGCCCCCCGCTGGCTCGTCCCCGCGGCGGTCCTGGTGGTGCTGCTCGCGCTGGCCGTGCTGATCCCCTACGTGCTCCTGACGACGGCGGTCGACCGGGAACCGGAGGCGCTCCTGCTCGAGGAGGTCGTCGCCCGGCCCATCGAAGCGGACCCCGACGACGTCGAGCTCGAGGACGGCCCGTGAACACCGACGACCGCCACTCGGACCGGCTGGACCCGGGCCAGCTCGGCCTGGGCGACATGGATCCCGAGAGCTTCCGGGAGCACGGGCACGCGGTGATCGACTGGATCGCGGACTACCTGGAGGGCGTGGAGGACCGGCCGGTCCGTCCCCGCGTGGCCCCGGGTGAGGTCCGCGGCTCCCTGCCGGCGGCGCCCCCCGAGCACCCCGAACCGTTCGCCGACGCGATGCGGGACCTGGACGAGCTGGTGATGCCGGGCATCACCCACTGGAACCACCCGTCCTTCCATGCCTACTTCGCGATCACGGGCTCGGGGCCGGGGATCCTGGGCGAGGCGCTGGCCGCGGCGCTCAACGTGAACGGGATGCTGTGGAGCACGTCGCCGTCCGCCACGGAGCTCGAGGAGCTGGTGCTCGACTGGCTGCGACAGCTGCTCGGACTCCGCGACGGCTGGCGCGGCATCATCGCCGACACGGCATCGATGTCCACCATGCTGGCGCTGGCCGCAGCCCGTGAACGCAGCGGCCTGGACGTGCGCCAGCGCGGCCTCGCGGGTCGTCCCGACGTGCCGATGCTGCGCGTGTACACCTCGGAACACGCCCACTCGTCCGTGGAGAAGGCGGCGATCGCGCTGGGGCTCGGGCGCGATGGGGTCCGCCTGATCGAGGTGGACGAGCGGTACCGGATGCGCGCCGACGCGCTCGCCGAGGCCGTCCGTGAGGACATGCGTTTCGGCTACCGCCCGATCGCGATCGTGGCGACGGTGGGGACGACGTCCACGACCTCCGTCGATCCGGTCGCGGCCATCGCGGACGTGCGTGACGAGGTCGTCGCCGAGCTCGGCCACGACGTGTGGTTGCACGTCGACGGGGCCTACGGCGGCATGGTCGGGATCTGCGAGGAGATGCGCTGGGTCCTCGAGGGGGTGGACCGGGCCGACTCCTTCGTGACCAACCCCCACAAGTGGCTGTTCACCCCGATCGACTGCTCCGCGCTCTTCGTCGCGGACCCCACCGCGCTCACCCAGGCCTTCGCGCTCGTCGCCGAGTACCTGACGACGGAGGACGAGGGAGTGACCGACTACATGGACTGGGGCGTGCAGCTCGGCCGTCGCTTCCGCGCTCTGAAGCTGTGGCTTGTGTTGCGCTACTTCGGGGCCGAGGGCCTCGCCACGCGACTGCGCGAGCACGTGGCGCAGGCGCAGCGGGTGGCCGCTCGGCTCGAGGCCAACGAGGACCTCCGGGTGGTCGCTCCCGTCCCGATGTCGACCGTGTGCTTCCTCGCCGACCCCGGTTGGCTGGCGGTCCCCGAGCCGGACCCCGACTCGCCCCCACCCGACGACCCGGCCGCCGCGGCCGTCGTGCGCCGCGGGGTCGCCCGCGACGAGCTCAACCGCGAGCTGCTCCGCCGGATCAACGGCTCGGGAGCCGCCCTGCTGTCGCACACCGTGCTCGACGGGCGGTACGTGCTCCGCCTGGCCACGGGGAGCCTGCGCACGACCGACGACCACCTCGAGCGCACCTGCGCGCTCATCGAACACGAGCTGGCCGGCCTGCGTGGGGTGGCCTGACGGACCTCCGCTCACCGGTGGGGGTCGACCGCCGACGCCGCTCGCCGCCGGGTCGAACGACCAACGACGGTCTCTCGCGACGGGACGCATCACATCCCTAGCCTGCGGGGCGGGCCACCCGTCATCGTGACGGCGACGCCCCCGGGAGGTCGCGATGTTCGACACGCTGTCACGCCGGCTCGGGCTCCAGACGAACCCGGTCGTGTTCTACGTCTCGGCGATCGTGGCGATCGTGTTCATCGGGGTGACGATCGCCGCGACCGAGTGGGTCGGGGAGACCTTCGCCGACGTCAGCGCCGCGCTCCTGGACGCCTTCGGCTGGTTCTACATCCTCGGTGTGACGACCTTCTTGGTCTTCCTGCTCTGGGTCGCCCTCAGTCGTTACGGCCAGGTCCGCCTGGGGGGCGACCAGGACCGGCCCGAGTACAGCAACGGCACCTGGTTCGGCATGTTGTTCGCGGCCGGGATCGGCACGATCCTCATGTTCTGGGGGGTGGCCGAGCCGATCTCCCACTACGCGGAGCCCCCGCTCGCGGGCACCGATCCGCTGAGCATCGAAGCGGCCGAGGAGGCGATGAGCTTCACGCTCTACCACTTCGGGCTCCACACCTGGTCCATCTTCGGGCTGCCGGCACTGGGCTTCGCCTTCTTCGCCTACCGCCGAGGCCTGCCCATGCGGGTCAGCAGCGTGCTCCACCCGCTGCTCGGTGACCGCATCCGTGGGCCGATCGGCAACGCGATCGACATCCTGGCGGTGCTCGGCACGCTGTTCGGCGTCGCCACCTCGCTCGGTCTCGGCACCCTGCAGGTCGCCAGCGGCGTGAGCTTCCTCACGGCGCTCGAGGATTCACTGGCGCTCCAGGTCGCGCTGATCGCCGGCATCACGGTGATCGCCGTCGTCTCCGTCGCGGCCGGGCTCGACAAGGGCATCCGGCGGCTGTCCGTGTTCAACATCGCGTTGGCGATCGCCCTGCTGATCTTCGTGCTCGTCGCCGGTCCCACCCTGTTGTCGCTGCGAGGGACCGTCGAGGCGACCGGCAGGTACCTCATCGACCTCCCCCAGCTCGCGTTCTGGACCGACGCCCTCCGTGACACCGGTTGGCAGGACAGCTGGACCGTCTTCTACTGGGCGTGGACCATCACCTGGGCACCGTTCGTCGGCATCTTCATCGCCCGGATCTCGAAGGGGCGGACCGTCAAGGAGTTCGTCCTCGGCGTGCTGTTCCTGCCGACCATCTTCACCATCATCTGGTTCTCGACCTTCGGCTTCAGCGCGATCGACGCCGACCGGGACCAGGACGGCGCCATCAGCGAGCTCATCACCGCCGACCCCGACAACGTGCCGCTGTCGCTGTTCGTCTTCCTCGACGACTTCCCGATGGCCGGGTTCGTGTCGGCCGTCGCCGTGCTCATCGTGGTCATCTTCTTCACGACCTCGTCCGACTCCGCCTCGTTCGTCATCGACATGCTCTGTTCCAGCGACGTCACGGTGGATCCGCCGACGCGTCAGCGGGTCTTCTGGGCGATCGCGGAGGGAGCGGTCGCGGCGGTGCTGCTCATGGCCGGGGGCCTGGAGGCCCTGCAGGACATCATCACCGTGCTCGGCTTCCCGTTCTTCCTCCTCGGCCTGGTCATCATCCTGTGCCTGGTCCTCGCCATGCGCGAGGAGGTCCGGACATCGGCGTCGGCCGGGCGGCGGCGGGGAGAGCCCACCGTCACGTGAGATCGCCCGGCCGTCACGTGACGGCGACCGCACCCCGACGTCCGACCATGCGGTGGACGAACCCGAGCTTGTCGATCACCGCGGCCGGAAGCACGAACGGGTACAGGTCATCCGCCCCCATGCTCCGGTTGACCGCGTTGAGCGCGTAGCTGAGCGGCAACCACGTGTCGATGATGGCCTCGATGCTGGACGCCTGCAACGAGACCGGGTCGGCGGCGTAGTCGTCGGTGGCTGCGACGGAGGGCCCCTCGACGCGAAGCCGGTAGGCCGCCGCCGTCTCCAGGGTGCCGCGGATGTGCAGGTAGTGGGCCACCGTCTCCGCCCAGTCCTCCGCCGGATGCATCGTCGCGTACTCGCTGATGTGGTCGCGCTCCCACCCGGCTGGAGCACCCTCGGCGTAGTGGCGGTCCAGGGCCGCCTGGTAGTCCTGGCGCTCGTCACCGAACCGTTGACGCGCCTCGGCCAGGTCCTGGTCCCCGACGAGCACCGTGAACAGGTAGTGGCCGATCTCGTGCCGGAAGTGGCCGAGGACCGTCCGGTAGGGCTCGCGCATCTTCTGGCGGACCTGCTCGCGGTGGACGTCGTCCGACTCCGCGAGGTCGAGGGTGATGATCCCACCGGCATGCCCGGTCGTCACCGGGCGCCGGCTGCTCGAGAGCAGGTCGAAGGCCACGCCGGTCCCGCTCGCCTCGTCACGTGGTGTCAGCTCGATGCCCAGCCCGAGCATCTGGAAGACCAGCCGCCGTTTCGCCGATTCGGCGATCACGAGCGCGGCGAGCGCTTCGTGATCGTCGTCGTTCGGCCGCGTCCGGGTCAGACGGCAGCTCCGGCACAGTTCGCCCTCGCCGTCGGCGAGCCAGTTGCAGGCGGCGATGGCCGCGTTCGCGCAGCGGGCCTGCCCCTCCGCGAGCGCCACGACGTCGCGGCGAGCGGGATCGATCGCGACCGCGGTGTCGCACCGCAGGCAGACGGTGTTGTCGAAGAAGATCAGCTGGCCGCACCGCGGACAGACGAAGGCACGCATGGCTCGAACTCCGGTCGGATCGTCGCACGTCCAGCGTGCCGTGCGGCAACGGTACGCGCGGGCCGAGACGCGGCACCGCGTCCGAACGGCCTCACGGGGTCGCTCGTCTCAGGCCTCGCCGCCCTCGAGCGCGGCGAGCACCTCGTCCGCCGCCGTGTAGGGATCGAGGTCGCGGTTGGCGACCTTGGACGCCAGCGCCTCGAGGAGGGGGTCGTCGCCCACGTCCAGGCGGGCGAACCGGAGACGGAGCTGCTCGAGCGCGATCTCCCGGATCGTGTGGACCGCGCGGGCACGGACCCGCCGGTCGCCCTCGCCGCTGTCGGCGAGGAAGCTCGCGTGTCGCTCCAGCTCGTCCATGAGCTGCGGGATGCCCTCACCCCGCACCGCCACGGTCCGCAGGATCGGTGGCCACCAGCCGGGCTCATCGTCCTCGCCGGCCGTGGCGTGGCCCATCTCGAGCATGCCCCGCAGCTCCGATTCGAGCTTGCCGGCGCCGGGATGGTCCGCCTTGTTGATCACGAAGACGTCCGCCACCTCCAGGATGCCGGCCTTCGCCGCCTGCACGCTGTCCCCCATCCCCGGGGCGATCGCCACCAACGTGATGTCCGCGGTCGCGGCGACCTCGACCTCGGACTGGCCCACCCCGACCGTCTCGACGACGACGTCGTCGAACCCCGCGGCGTCGAGCAGCAGCACCGCCTGCGGGGTCGCGAACGACAGGCCCCCGAGGTGGCCCCGCGAGGCCATGGAGCGGATGAACACGTCCGGGTCGGCGTGGTGGCCCTGCATCCGCACCCGATCGCCCAGCAACGCCCCGCCCGAGAACGGCGACGACGGGTCCACCGCCAGCACGGCCACCGAGCGCTCGCGCGCGCGCAGGGCCCCCGCGATCGCGTCCGTGAGGGTGGACTTGCCGACCCCCGGTGACCCCGTCACCCCGATGACCCGGGCGCGTCCCGTGCGCGGGTAGGTCGCCGCCACGATCTCGCGCAGCTGCTCCGGTCGCCCGTCCTCGACGACCGTGAGCAGGCGCGCCAACGCGCGGCGCTCACCACGATCGAGCCCCGCGAGCAGCTGACCGACGTCGACCGCCACGCCTCCTCCTGGTCCGGGGCGCCGCAGGCTAACCCACAACCACCCCGGCGCCGCGAGGTCAGACGAGCGCCGGCAGCGCGCGGGCGAGGAGGCCGTCCGTGTCCACGCCCGTGGGCAGCGTGCCGAACGCGAGCCCGCGATCCCCACCGAGACGGCCGGCGCAGAAGGTCTCCGCGACGCCGGTCGGGGCGGAACGCAGCAGCAACGACGCCTGCAGGCTCAACGCCAACCGCTCCACGGTCCGGCGGGCCGCCAGCTCGTCGGCGGCGCCGAGGTCCTCCCGCACCGCGTCGACGGCACGGTCCAGGCGGGCGTCGGCCCCCGCGGTGACCTCGAGCTCGGCCAGCACCGCCTCGACCGACTCGGGACTGCGCTGCATCGCCCGCATGACGTCCAGGCACTGCACGTTGCCGGAGCCCTCCCAGATCCCGTTCAGGGGGCTCTGCCGGAACAACCGGGGCATCCCCGACTCCTCGACGTACCCGTTGCCGCCGAGGCACTCCAGCGCCTCCGCCGCATGAGCGGGCGCCCGCTTACAGATCCAGTACTTGGCCACCGGTGTCAGCAGGCGTCGCAGCGCCTGCTCGTGCGGATCGTCGGTGGCATCGAAGGTACGAGCCAGCCGCATGGCCAAGGTGATCGCCGCCTCGGCCTCCAAGGCGAGATCGGCGATGACGTTGCGCATGAGGGGCTGTTCGGCGAGGCGCCGACCGAAGGCGTGCCGGTGCGCCACGTGCCAGGCGGCTTGCGTGGTGCCGTGACGCAACCATCCCGTCGCCCCGGAGACGCAGTCGAGGCGGGTCGCGGCGACCATCTCCATGATCACGCGCACGCCACGGTGCTCCTCGCCGACCAGCCAGCCGACGGTGTCGACGAACTCGACCTCGGCGGAGGCGTTCGACCGGTCGCCCAGCTTGTCCTTCAGCCGTTGCAGGACGAACACGTTGCGCTCCCCGTCCGGCAACCACCGCGGCACCAGGAAGCACGACGGGGCGTCCACCTCGCCGACCTTGGCCAGCACCAGGAAGGCGTCGTTCATCGGGGCCGACGTGAACCACTTGTGTCCGGTCAGGCGGTACGCGCCCCCGGGGCCGCCCTCGTCGACGGGCACGGCGCGGGTGGTGTTGGCGCGGACGTCGCTGCCGCCCTGCTTCTCCGTCATGGACATGCCGAAGAGCGCAGCGCGCTTGCGTTCCACGGGAGCGGCGGTGGGGTCGTAGGTGTCCCCGGTGACCAGGGGTTCCCAACGACGGGCGAGATCGGGCTGGTGTCGCAGGCTCGGCACCACCGCGTAGGTCATGGTCATCGGACACAGGGTCCCGCTGTCGACCTGGGGCCAGAGGACGTACTTGGCCGCCCGGGCCACGTGTGCACCTCGACGCGGTTCGGCCCAGGGCCGGCCGGCCAGACCGTGCGCGATCCCGGCGCCCAGCAGCTCGTGGTAGGCCGGGTGGTAGCGGACCTCGTCGACGCGGTGGCCGTACCGGTCGTGGGTGACGAGCTGCGGTGGGTGCTCGTTCGCCCACCGGCCCCGCTCGAGCCAGGCCTCGTCACCGACCAGGCGTCCCACCTCGTGCAGCTCCGGCGTCGCCCAGGCGGCCCCCTCGCGGTCGACGGCCTCCCGTAGGACGACGTCGTCGGCGTACGCGTCGTGCCCGATCCGCGGCGGCGGCTGGTTGGTGACCTCGTGCGTGGGACGCATGGGAGCTCCCGTCGGCGGACCGGGTCACACCCGGACCGTGAGCGCGTCCCCCTGACCGCCTCCACCGCACAGGGCGGCCGCGCCGGTGCCACCACCTCGACGTCGCAACGCGCCGAGCAGGGTCACGACGATACGGGCGCCCGAGCAGCCGATGGGGTGGCCCAACGCGACCCCGCCACCGTTGACGTTGACGCGGTCCTCGTCCAGCCCGAGGTCGCGGACCGACGCGATCGCGACGGACGCGAACGCCTCGTTGATCTCGTACAGGTCGTAGCCCGACGGGTCGGCCCCGGCCCGGCTGGCCGCGTCGCGGATCGCGTTCGCCGGCTGCAGGTGCAGCGCCGGATCCGGTCCGGCCACGGTGCCCCACGAGGTGATCGAGGCCACGATCGGCAGGCCGAGGGCCTCGGCCTTCTCCCGTGAGGCCAGCACCAGCGCGGCGGCTCCGTCCGAGATCTGGGAGGCGTTGCCGGCCGTGATGGTGCCCTCGGGGTCGAAGGCCGGCCGCAGACCGGCGAGCGACTCCGCCGAGGTGTCCGCCCGGATGCCCTCGTCCTCCGCGATGGTGAGCGGGTCCCCCCGCCGCTGCGCCACGTCGATCGGCGCGACCTCGTCCGCGAACGCCCCGTCCTTCCAGGCCGCGGCGGCACGCTCGTGCGACCGCGCCGCCCAGGCGTCCTGCTCCTGCCGCGAGATCGCCAGCTCCTTCTCCGTCTGGTAGCGGTCGGTGGCCAGCCCCATGGCGCAATCGTCGAACGCGCAGGTGAGCCCGTCGTGCATCACGACGTCGGTGAGCTGGCCGTCACCGAGGCGGTAGCCGAAGCGGGCCTTGTCGAGCACGTACGGGGCCCGCGACATCGACTCCATGCCGCCGGCCACGATCAGGTCGAAGTCGCCGACGCGGATCAGATCGCGTGCCCGGCTGATCGCCGTCATCCCCGACAGGCAGACCTTGTTGATCGTCTCGCACGCGACGTCCATCCCGATGCCACCGGCCACGGCCGCCTGCCGCGCCGTGATCTGACCCTGGCCCGCCTGCAGCACGTGCCCCATGACCACGTACCCGACCTCGCCGGCGTCGAGGCCGGCCTTGCCGAGCGCCCCGGCGATGGCATGGCCTCCGAGCTGCGCGGCCGAGAGCGACGACAGTCCGCCCCCGAACCGTCCGACCGGGGTCCGGGCGTACCCGACGACGACGACGTCATCCACGACTGGCTCCTCGCTGGTGGGTGTCGACCACCAGCCTAGGAGCGCGGGCCGGCGCGAGCTTCACCGGACGACGCGAAAGCTCCGGCCCCCGCGCCTGCACCGGCCCGCGACGTGCGCCGACCGACCCGGGTCAGCGCGGGGAGGGTTCGCCGTAGGCCAGCAGGGACTCGAACGTGGGCGCGGCACCCGCCCGCAGCTGGGCCTGGACCCGACGCATCGTGGCCGCCACCGGACACGGGGCGGACACGCCCGCTACGTCGTCGCCCGGCGCGGTGAACATCCTGGTCTCGTCCATGTCGTCACGATGGCAGCCGACCGGTCCGGGCGCCGCCCACGACGGTGGGAACCGTGCGAACCGGGGACGGGT
>SKTG01000408.1 GCA_007118045.1 Nitriliruptoraceae bacterium | reverse complement strand
TCCTCTTCCTCTTCCTCTTCCTCCGCGGGCTCCTCCTCGGTGGTCTCCTCGGTGACCTCCTCGGTGGTCTCCTCGGTGACCTCCTCGGTGATCTCCTGCGTCACCTCGGAGGTCGAGGAGGCGGAGCTGTCGGCACCCGACGCGTTCTCGCTCGAGGACGTGGTGTCGCTCGAGGCGCTGTTGGTCGAGTCGTTCGAGCTCGAGTTCTCGTTGTCGCTGCTCGACTCGTTGCTGTTCGTCGAGCTCGCGTCGTTCTCCGAGTTGTTCTCGTTCGACGAGTGGTTCGAGCTACTCGCGTCACTGCTGTTGTTCGCCTCGGCCGAGTTGTTGGCGTCGTTGGACAGATCGACGTTGATGTTGTTCGTGTTGCGCGCCACGACCTCACTGATGTCGGTGGTGTTGCGCGCATCGCCGCCATCGGCGTCAGCGTCCGCGTCCGCGTCGGCGTCAGCGTCCGTGTCAGCATCCGCATCCGCATCGGCATCCGCATCCGCATCGGCGTCGGCGTCGGCGTCGGCGTCCGTGTCAGCGTCCGCGTCCGCGTCGGCGTCCGAGTCCGCATCCGCATCCGCGTCCGCATCCGCGGCGCTGGAGGCGGAGCTCCTCGGGCCAGACGACGAAGCGGCGTTGTTACCCGACGCGCCCGCGGCGTTGTTCGACGAGTCCGACGAGGCAGCCGCTGCGTCAGCGTCACCGTCCGAGGCTGCCGCCCCGGCGCTGCTGTTACCGCTGGAGCTGGTGCTGCTCGAGCCGCTCGTGGTCCCCGTGCTCGTGTCCTCCCAACCGAACGCGGCGATGAGCTCCTCGTCGCCGAGCGACTCGACGAGCTCCTCGACGTCGAACTCGGCGGCGTCCTCCGAGCCCGCGAGCTCGACGAGCGCAGCGAGCAGTTCCTCGTCGTAAGAGCTCCCGTTCGCGGCGTTGGCCATCTCGACCAGCTCGCCGACGAGCTCCGCTTCCAGGGCCGTGAGGCCCTCCTGATGCTCACCCTCGTCGTCACCGGTCGATTCGACCTCGGAGCCGGCGTGGGCCACGTTTCCCGAGGACTGGCCGGTGATGGTCATGACCAGAAGCGCCGTTACGGCGGCGGTCGCCAGGATCACGAGCGTCATCCAGCTTCTCTGCGAGGGACCAGACCGTGCTGCTGTCCCGTTGGCTGCGGGGGTCGCGCCCCCGCTCGTGTGGAGGTTCATCCAGCCGTTCCTTCGTGTGCAGCGTGTGACGCAGCGCCACGTCGTGGGGCCGCGCTCGATCCGACGTCGTCTCCGAGCCCCCCGTGGGTGCTCGTGACGGATCAGCCGAGAACGAGGGCGCGGACCGTACGCACGACCGGGGTCATCGACGGCGGCGAGGTTCGGCTCACTACCGACCACGGGCCACCTGTCTTCCCGGTCCAGGCCATACGTAGGTACCTATACTGACCCTGCGTGGCCGTCCATGACGGAGAGTGCGAGGAGTGGCCAACCAGCGCCCTCGTCTGTCCGGGGCCGCGAGACGAGCTGTGCACTCATCGCCTACAGGCGCGGATGTCAGCACGTCCAGCAGGCTCGCCACCGCCGAAAGCGTTCGGTTCACCGCGACCGGTCTGGCCTGACCCGCCCCGTCGGAGGGAGAAGGCCGTCAGCCCTGCTCGTTGTGCCCGGGTGGGTTCGTCGAGACGGCCGCACAGCTCCGTGCCGTCCGAGGCCGGCCGGTACGGAGCGGGCGATCGCACACCGAAACGTGTGAGGGATCGGTTGCGACCTGTGGGGATCGGCGGAGGGAGAGGGATTCGAACCCTCGAGAGGCAGAACCTCTACCCGCTTTCGAGGCGGGCGCACTAGGCCAGACTATGCGATCCCTCCGGACCCACGACGGTGGGCGAGCGCGAAGGGTACGCACCGGAGCGACGGGGCGGCAACCGGCCCGTGACCCGCCCCTACCTCTTCACCCGGCGCGAGCGGAAGAAGGCCCGGAGCTGCTGTGCGGCGAGGTCGGCGTGCACACCCCGGACCACCTCGACGGTGTGGTTGAGGCGCGGGTCGCGCGGGACGTCGTAGAGGGCCCCGACCGCCCCGGCCTTCGGGTCGTCCGCAGCGAAGACCACGCGCTCGAGCCGGGCGAGCACGAGCGCGCCCGCGCACATCGTGCAGGGCTCCAGGCTCACGTAGAGGGTGCAGCCATCCAGCCGCCACGTCCCGAGCCGGGCGGCCCCGGCCCGCAACGCCAGGATCTCCGCATGCGCCGTCGGGTCGGCGTCGACCTCGCGGCGGTTGTGCGCCCGCGCCAGTTCCTCGCCGTCGCGCACGAGCACCGCCCCGATCGGCACGTCGTCGTGGGTCGAGGCCTCCTCGGCCTCGGCCAACGCGATCTCGATCCAGCGCTCGTGCATGGCAGGGAGCCTAGGACGGCCCCGGACACCGCCCTTCTCTGCCCGTCGTCACGGACCCACGGGGCGCCCGCGATCCCCGACCGGGGGACGCCCGCGATCCCCGACCGGACGCCACCGACCCTCGCGAGCGCGGCGCCGACGGGTCAGCGCTCGTGGCGAGCGGCCTCCCGCGCCAGGAGCGCCCGCTTGCGGACGGTCCCCCAGCGGTAGCCGCCGAGCTCGCCGGTCGCTCGCAGCACCCGGTGGCAGGGGATCAACGCCGCGACCGGGTTGCGGCCGATCGCCCCGGCCACCGCCCGCACGGCCTCGGGACGGCCGGCGGCGCGGGCCACCTCGCCGTAGCTGACCACGCGTCCCGTGGGGATGCGCAACAGCGCCTCCCACACCTTCAGCTGCAGGTTGGTCCCGACGGCCGCCACCCGCAGCGGTTCGCCGTCGGCCGCGTCACCGAGCGTCGCGACCAGGTGCTCCGCGACCGGGAGGGTCGCCGCCTCGTCCGGCACGATCGTCGCGGCGGGTAGGCCCGCGAGGACCCCGCCGCGGCTCGCGGAGGGGTCGCCGTCCGGTCGCTCGCCACGGTCGACGAACCGCAGGTCGAGCACCCCCCGCTCCGTCACCGCCACGGCGACCGGTCCGAGCGGTGTCGGATGCTCCCCGACCCGCACCTCCAACCCGGCGCCGCCGCGGCCGAGCTCGCCGGGCGTGACCGCATCGAGGGTCACCAGCAGGCCGTGCAGCCGGCCGCCGGAGGACAGGCCGACCGCCGCGGTGGTCTCGAGCACGGTGGCGCGGTCACGGAGCAGGTCGCGGGCCGCGCCGGCCGTCAACCACCGCAGGAAGCGGGCGGGGCTCGTGCCCGCGAACCGCGTGAAGGTGCGCTGCAGGTGCCCGGGAGACAGGTGCAAGGCGGCCGCCAACTCGTCGAGCTGTGGCTGCGCCCGACGGTTCGCGTCCAGCCACGCGATCGCGGCCGCGACCCGCTGGTAGTCGCGGTCCCAGCCCGACGCATCGGGTGAGGGCGCGTGCGACCGCACCGCTGTCGCTGCGCCGCTGCGTTCCACGCCTAGCTCCTCCCCGACCGTTGCGGTCGACGTTCTCGCCTCGCCGGCGGATGGCAGTCTCGCCCACCTGCCCGCCGACGGCGACCCGGAACGTGCGCACCTGCAGCTCGCCGGTCGCCGACGCGTACGTCAGCCGGGTCCCGGCCTCATAGGTGTACCCCCCTGGACTATGCCGCTACCCTCGGGGGAGCCGTGGAGGAGACCACCGTGCAGGGCTACACCGGACGCGAGGACGAGCTGCTCGGTCGGCTGCGGCGCATCGAAGGCCAGGTCCGGGGCCTGCAACGCATGATCGAGGACGACCGGTACTGCATCGACGTCCTCACGCAGATCTCCTCCGCCACGCACGCGCTGCAGGGCGTCGCGACCTCGCTCCTGGACGACCACGTCCGGCACTGCGTTCGCGACGCGATCGACGACGGCGCCGACGCCGCCGACGAGAAGGTCGACGAGGCGCTCGCCGTGATCCACCGGCTCATCAAGCGCTGACCGCCACGAGCAGCCGCACGGAGGTCGCCGACGCCGCCTCCCGCCCGGACCCACCGCTTTCGACAGGAGCACCCGCCATGCCTGGACTCGTTCGCACCTTCCACGTCCCGGACATCTCGTGCGACCACTGCAAGACCGCCATCGAAGGCGAGGTGGGCCAGCTGACCGGGGTCACCGAGGTGGTCGTCAAGGTCGACGACCGCACGGTCATCGTGGAGGGTCCGGCCAGCGATGAGGCGGTCACGGCCGCCATCGAGGAAGCGGGCTACGAGGTCGCGGCGGGCTGACCGGCGCGGCTCAGGCGCCGATCTGCAGCTCCTCGACGGCGAGCTTGCCGTAGTAGGCCACCTTCTGGGCGCCGCCGTCGTGCAACGCGTTGCCGACGCTGCGCTTCTCCGCCTCGTGGACCTCGTCGTCCTCCGGGATCTGGACCTGTACCACGAAGGCGCCGGCCTCGAGGGCGTCGTTGAGCATCGACATGCGATGCACCTCCTCGCCGAGCGCCTTCTGCACGACGCGGAGCGCGCTCGTCAACGGGCCAGCCTCCTCGGTGTCGGTCTCGAACTCCTCGGCGGCGTCCGAGCCGCAGTACACCTCGACGCGGTCGTCGGACACGCCGGAGGCCGACAGGGCCGCCTGGACCTCCTCGAGCGACTCCCTGTCCGGGGCGATGCCGACGACCTTGCCGGTCGGGTAGACGAGCGTTTCATCCTTCACGGTCTGCCTCCAGCGGCCGATACGACGATGAGGTCGCGAACGACCGAGGATAGGCCGACCACGACGTGCCGGGGTTCCGAACCCCGCTCGACCCGTCAGGGTCCGGAGGAGATCATGGAACCACGACACGAGCGCCAGGTGGCCCTCACCGCAGCGGCCCACCCGGGGCACGCCCACCGCCCCGGCGGCCACGCCTGCG
>SKTG01000433.1 GCA_007118045.1 Nitriliruptoraceae bacterium | reverse complement strand
GGCATGCTCACGGTGTCGTCCATGACCACCATCCCTCCGGACCCCATCATCGATCCGAGCTCCTGGAGGTGCTCGTAGTCCACCGGCGTGTCGAGGAAGCGTGCCGGCAGGCAGCCACCGGACGGACCGCCGGTCTGCGCGGCCTTGAAGCTGCGGCCCTCCGGGATCCCGCCGGCCATGTCGAAGACGATCTCGCGCAGGCTCGTGCCCATCGGCACCTCGACCAGCCCCGTGTCGACCAGCGAACCGGCCAGGGCGAACACCTTGGTGCCCGGACTGCGGGCGGTCCCGATGCCGGTGAACCACTCGGCGCCGTGCTCGATGATTGCCGGCACGTTCGCGAGCGTCTCGACGTTGTTGATCATCGTGGGATCGCCCCACAGGCCGTGCTCGGTCGGATACGGCGGACGTAGTCGTGGCAGCCCGCGTCGGCCTTCGATGGAGGCCATCAGAGCGGTCTCCTCACCGCACACGAACGCGCCGGCGCCCACCCGCACCTCGACGTTGAAGTTGAAGTCGGTGTCCAGCACCCGCTTGCCGAGCAGGCCCGCGCGGCGCGCGTCGCGGATACCGCGTTCGAGCCGCTCGATGGCCAGTGGGTACTCGGCGCGGACGTAGACGTAGCCGCGGTCGGCGCCGGTGGCGTACGCCGCGATCGTCAGGCCCTCGATGACCCGGTGGGGGTCGGAGTCCATGATGGTGCGGTCCATGTAGGCACCCGGGTCGCCCTCGTCGCCGTTGGCGACCACGTACTTGTGCTCGCCCGGCGCCGTGCGCAACAGCTCCCACTTCTTGCCGGTGGGGTAGCCGGCTCCGCCACGGCCACGCAGGCCGCTGGCCGTGATGGTCTTGACCACCTCCTCGGGTGACATGAGGGTGAGGACGTGCGAGAGGGAGCGGTAGCCACCCTCCGCGACGTAGTCCTCGAGCCGTTCGGGGTCGATGCGCCCCGCGGTGGCGAGCACGACGCGTCGTTGCCGCCCGAAGAAGGGCAGGTCGTCGTCGATGGTCTCGGCACCGTCGACGACGCGATCCCCAACGAGGTGATCCCGAGCGATGTCGCGCGCACCCGGCTCGTCGACGCGCTGGTAGAGCGTGTCGGGTTCGCCGCGCGAGGAGACGCTGACGAGCGGACCGCGACTGCACAGGCCCGGACAGCCGGTGGCGACGACCTGCGCTTCCAGCCCGGCGTCGGCCGCTGCCACCTCGTCGTCGAGGGCGGCCCGGACACCCGCGGCCCCAGCGGCGAGGCACGCGGTCGAGGTGCAGACCAGAGCTCGGTGGGTGAAGCGACTACGGGCGTCGCGTTCGACCTTGAAGACGTCGTCGAGATCGATGGTGCGGCCCATCAGCGCTCCTCCACGGTGCGGCCGGTGGCGCCGACCGCCACCGCCTGCTGGCCGGACGAGCCGGCGCTCGCTCCCTCGCCGGCGGTGCCACTGGTCGCGTCGTCGCCGGGAGCTCGAGTGGTCGCGTCCTCGCCGGCGGCATCGGTGGCCGGGGCGTCGGCGGTGTCCAGCCGTGTCGCGATCTCCTCCAGCGCGCGCGACGCGTCCATCTTGCCGAGGATCTCACCGTCGACCACGATCAGCGGGGCCAGCCCGCAGGAGCCGATGCAACGGGCGGTCGACAGGCTCAGCCGGCCGTCCTCCGTCGTCTCACCGGAGAGAACGCCGTGTGCGCGCTGGAGGGCGTCGATGATCCGGTCGGCGCCCTTGACGAAGCACGCCGTTCCGGTGCACACGGAACAGGTGTGATCACCGGCGGGCTCGAAACGGAACAGGTGGTAGAAGGTGGCCACCCCCAGCACCCGCGCGCGTGGCAGGCGCAGCCCCTGGGCGACGTAGACGAGGACGTCGTCGGAGAGGTGGCCGAAGATCTCCTGGGCGGTGTGCAGGATCTCGATCAGTTGGTGCGGCTCGTAGCGGGCCCGTCGGAGCGCGGTGTCGAGCAGCGCGAAGCGTTGATCGCCTGAGGGATGAGCCGAGGTCGAGCGCTCGGGACGAGCCTGGTCGGACACCGCGTCACCTCCGAGCGTCGACGGCTCCCACGAGCCTGCACGCATCGGCTGGTATCCCACAGGGCCACAAGACCCGCCTCGCCGCGGCGAGGGTCCGAGGTTCGCGGAGCGGGTGAGCCTCGCGCCCTCGCGAGCTCTCGGCTCCGTTGTCGGTGTGACCGCACAGCACGTGCGCTGGACGGTGCGAGCCGCTCGGTGCGCCGGACGTCGGCGTGGGCGCCGTGGGTCAGCATCGTGGCTCGGCAACCCTCGGACCTCGGGCCGCCGCGCGAGGCCCGCGTGGCACCGCCGACCCCGACCCTCGGACGATCGGTGTGCCCCTGGCACGGGTACTGCCGACCCCCGAATCAGCAGTACCCGGGCCACCCCTTAGCCCCTTGCGGGACGAACCCTACTACGCAATGCGCGTTGCTGCAACCCCCGTTGCGGAAGCGCTGGTCGTCTGCGACGCTGCGTGCGATCGGGGGGTGGGGAAGGCTGACGGGGAGTCGCGCCGTCGACGGAACGCTGGCCAACGGGGGCGCGTCGACGAGGTTTCGACGGTTCACGGCGAACGTGTCGTCGAGGGCTCGATGGCGAACGGGGGGGCGCGTGGAGGACGGATCGGCGGCGAGCGGGGCACGCGTGAAGGAGGCATCGATGGCCAACGGGGGGCGCGTGGAGGACGGATCGGCGGCGAGCGGGGCACGCGTGAAGGAGGGGTCGCTGGTCGGCGCGGGGTACGTCGACGAGGGATCGTTGGTCGACGGGGGACAGGTCGAGGACGAATTCGTGGCCGCGCTCGAGTCGCTCACCAGGACGCTCGAGGATCGGCGCGTGGTGGAGCAGGCTCTGGACCGGGCCGACCGCCTCCGCCAGCAGCGTGAGCGGGGTGCGGGGTACCGCGAACTGGTCGCGGGCTCGGAGCGCCCACTGATCGTCGAGCTCGTCAGCGAACGTCTCGAGGAGATCGCTTCCGCGGGAGCGCGCTTCCGTCGGGCCGCGGCCGCGGGGCTGTACGAGGAGGGGATGACCATGGAGGAGATCGCCGCCACCTTCGGGGTCTCACGTCAGCGCGTCTCCACCATCCTGCGGGAGGGTTCCGAGCAGGCGGGGGAAGGCGATCACGACCAGCGCTGAACGGTCCGGGGTGCACCCCGCGCCGCAGTCGGGCCGCGACGCTCGTGGCCGGACGCAGCACCGCTCGGCAGATGGTCTGTCGCTGCGGGAGGCGAGCGAGGCCGACGTGGCCGGTGCCGCGCGGCTGCTCGCAGCCCGAGGCGAGCCAGCCGACGCCGACGACCTCGCACTGGTGGTGGCCACCGAGGGCCGCGACGGCGTCGTCGTGGTCGTCGACGGTGACCGGGTCGTCTCGACGCTGACCCTCCTCGACGAGGTCGTCCACATCGGCGAGGTGGCCGTTCCGGCCGGTCAGGTCGAGCTGGTGGCCACCGACCCGGACTACGAGGGGCGAGGTCTGGTCCGCTGGGCGATGGAGTGGGCCCACGAGCGTTCGCGCGGCCGGCGCCACCTGTTACAGGTCATGGTGGGCATCCCCTACTTCTACCGACAGTTCGGGTACGCGTACGCCACCCCTGTTCCGACCTGGGGGCGGCTCGACCGGAGCCCGGACCCCGACCCGGACCTCGAGGTGCGACGGGCGACGCTCGCCGACATCCCGGCCATGGATCGGCTGCAGCGCGCGGCGCAGTCCGGCGCGGATGTCTGGATGGGCCACACGGAGGCCTGCTGGCGATGGTTGGTAGAGCGGGAAGCGAGCGAGCAATGGTTGGTGGAACGCGTTGGGCGCCCGGTCGGGGTCGCACGGACGACGCCGTCTGAGGGAAAGCCAGCTCTCGCCGAGCTCGCCGCGGTCGACGACGCGGCCGCCCGGACGCTCGTCTCCTGGGTGGTCCGGTCGACCGATCAGCCGGTGCACGTGCAGCGGCGTCCGGGGACGCCAGCAGCCATCGATGCCGTGCTGCAACCGTCCGAGGAACCAGCCGAGTGGTACTACGGGCGTGTGGAACGGTTGGCCCCGCTCTTGGCCCACCTCGAGCCGGTGCTCTTCGGCCGGCTCGAGCGTGCGGGCCTCGGAGACCGGGACCACGAGGTGTTGCTGTCGACCTGGCGCCAGCACCTGCGGTTCACGATCGGCCCCTCCGGTTTCCAGCTGCTGGCCGAGGGAGGCCCGGAGCAGGCACCGGTCAGCAAGGGCGGCAGCGGCGTGCCACCGGACGCGCTCGCGCCGCTACTGCTCGGGCCGTTCGGGGCCGTCGGCCTCGAGGAGCGTCTCCCCGACTGTCTGCTGGGCGGCCAGCGTGGGCTGATGCACACGCTGTTCCCGCCCCTCGCGGCCGACCTGCTGACCTTCTACCTGCCGTGACCGGTCGTGCACGAGCGCGCGGCCGAGCTCATGCGTCGAGCAGGTCCTTCATCTTGTTGCGGATCAGGTGGGTCGCGCGCTTGGGAGCGAGACGGCTCATCTTGCTCATCGAGCTGGCTTCGCGGCCGACGTAGACCTGGAAGCGGTCGGATTCGACGCCGTCGAGGATGATCCGGGCGGCCTCGTCCGCCGGCGTGGTGCGGTGGGTGGACGCGGCAGCCTCGGTGGCCGCGCCGCCGGGACTCGCCACGCCCGAGTTGGCGGTGATGTCGGTCGCGACGGCGCCCGGCATCACCACCGAGACACCGACGTTCGTGCCCAGCATCTCGGCGTAGAGACCTTCGGTTATCAGCTTCACCGCGGCCTTGCTGGCGCCGTAGATCGTCTGCCCCGGGACGGCTTCTTCACGGCTGGATGATGCCGGCGACGTTGAGCAGGCCATCCACCTGGCCCAG
>SKTG01000181.1 GCA_007118045.1 Nitriliruptoraceae bacterium | reverse complement strand
TGCAGAAACTCTTCTATCTGCCGGAGGCCCACAACGACTTTCTGTTCGCGGTCTTTGCCGAGGAATTCGGGTTTGTGGGCGTGGTGGTCCTGATCGCGCTGTTCATGCTGCTGGTCTGGCGCGCCTTCCAGATCGGTCTGCTCGCGGAACGGGGCGGGCACGCATTCGGTTCCCACGTCGCCTTCGGTATCGGAATCTGGATCGGCCTGCAGGCGGCCGTGAATCTTGCGGTCAACATGGGTCTGCTGCCCACCAAGGGCCTGACCCTGCCGTTGCTGAGCTACGGAGGCAGCTCGCTGATCGTCACGCTGGCAGCGATCGGCCTGCTGCTGCGCGTCAACTGGGAGGCGCAGGTGCCGGTGCCCAGAGTCCGGGGGGGCGGGCGATGACCGCGACGATGCCGCATGTGCTGGTGATGGCGGGCGGGACCGGCGGTCACGTGTTTCCAGGGCTCGCGGTGGCCTCGGCACTGCGTGAGCACGGTTGCCGGGTGTCGTGGCTGGGCAGTGCGCGCGGCATGGAGACGACTCTGGTTCCGCAGGCGGATTTCGAGCTCTTCACCCTGCCTGTCACCGGCCTGCGCGGCAAGGGTCTGGTCAGCCAACTCCTCGCTCCATGGCGCCTGGGTGTCTCGCTGTGGTCGGCGCTGGCACTGATGCTGCGCCTGCGCCCGGATGTGGTGGTCGGATTCGGCGGTTTCGCCTCGGGTCCGGGTGGGTTGATGGCTTCGGCGCTCGGGAGGCCGCTCCTGGTGCACGAGCAGAACGCGGTGGCCGGGCTCACCAACCGCTGGCTGGCGCGGATCGCGGACCAGGTCTTCGCCGCGTTCCCCGACAGTTTCCCCGAATCGGTCGGCTGCCGGACGATCGGAAACCCGATCCGGCGCGACATCGAGGAGATCCCGCCGCCGGGTTCCCGCTGGAGCGGTAGGGACGGACCGCTGCGCCTGCTGGTCCTGGGTGGGAGCCTCGGTGCGCTGAAACTGAACGAGGTCGTCCCGGCGGCGCTTGCCACGCTGGCACCGGACGCACGCCCCCTGGTGCGGCACCAGGCCGGCGAGCGGACTCTCGACGCGGCCCGCGAAGCCTATGGTGCCGCCGGTATCGATGCCGAGATCACCGCCTTCATCGCCGACATGGGGGCGGCCTATGCCTGGGCGGATCTGGTGATCTGCCGGGCCGGTGCGCTGACCGTTTCCGAAGTCGCGGCCGCCGGGCTGCCGGCGGTGTTCGTGCCCTATCCGCACGCGGTCGACGATCACCAGACGGCCAACGCGCAATTCCTGGTCAAGGCGGGTGCCGCCTGGTCGATCCCCGACGCCGAACTCACGGCCGGGCGCCTCGGAGAGCTTCTGGCTGCGGTTGATCGCGACGCGCTGCTGGACCGGGCGGAGCGGGCCCGGGCCGAGGCGAGAACGGATGCGACCGGGCAACTGGCGGAAGCCTGCCTCAAGGCGGTCCCGGCGCGATCGCGGAGGACCACCCGATGAGCAGTCCGCACACGTCCCGACAGGCCATGCGCAGGATCCGCCGCATCCACTGCGTGGGGATCGGCGGCTCCGGGATGGGCGGCATCGCCGAAGTGCTGCACCAACTGGGCTACGAGGTTGCGGGTTCGGATCTGCAGGAGTCGGCCGTCACCCGGCGTCTGGCAGGGCTCGGGATCCCGATCAGTCCGACCCACGCGGCTGAACATGTCTCGGATGCCGATGTGCTGGTCGTGTCCAGTGCGATCGACCCGGCCAATCCGGAAGTTGCGGCGGCTCGCGCACGCGGCATTCCGATCGTCCGCCGCGCCGAGATGCTGGCCGAGTTGATGCGCTTCCGCTACGGGATTGCGGTCGCCGGCACGCATGGCAAGACGACCACCACGAGCCTGATCGCCAGCATTCTCGGAGAGGCCGGGCTGGACCCCACCTTCGTGATCGGTGGCCGCCTGAACAGCACGGCCAGCCACTCCAGCCTCGGGCAGAGCGACTACCTGGTCGCGGAGGCGGACGAGAGCGATGCGTCGTTCCTGCACCTGCAGCCGATGATCAGCGTGGTCACCAACATCGACGCCGACCACCTGGGAACCTACGAGGGCGATTTCACGCGCCTGCGCGACACCTTCCTGGAATTCCTGCACCACCTGCCGTTCTATGGGCTGGCGGTACTGTGCGCCGACGACCCGGAGTTGCGCGCGCTGCTGGAGCGCCTCGAGCGGCCGCGCATCACCTACGGCATCGAACAGGCCGCCGACGTGCGCGCGATCAACCTGAGCCAGAAGGGAATCCGGACCCACTTCGATCTCCACCTCCCCGGCGCCGATCCCATTCCGGTCACGCTGAACCTGCCGGGCCGGCACAACGTGCTGAACGCGCTGGCCGCCGCCGCGGTTGCGCATGAACTGGAGGTTCCACCCGACGCATTGCAGCGCGCGCTGGAAGGCTTTCAGGGTATCGGGCGCCGTTTCCAGGTGCAGGAGTGCCCGATCGCGGACGGGACCGTGACGCTGGTGGACGATTACGGGCACCACCCGCGGGAGATCGCGGCGACGCTGCAGGCCGCGCGCGCTGCCTGGCCCGGCCGCCGCATTGTCCTGGTCTTCCAACCGCACCGGTTCACGCGGACACGGGACCTGTTCGAGGACTTCGCCGAGGTGCTGTCCAGTCCGGACGGGCTGGTGCTCCTCGACGTCTATCGCGCCGGCGAGACCCCGATACCCAGCGCCGATGGCCGCAGTCTGGCCCGGGCCATCCGCCTGCGCGGTCGAGTCGAGCCGGTGTTCGTCGATTCGGTTGACACCGTCCCCGGGGTACTGGCCGGTCTCGTGGCCCCGGGTGACGTGGTGATCACCCAGGGCGCCGGGGACATCGGGCAACTCGCTGCGCGACTTCCCGGTCTTCTGGCGGAGGGGCGTACATGACCGGCCATCTCGCCAACCTGCGCGTCCACGGAAGGCTGGAACACGACGTGCCGCTCGCCAGCATGACGTCCTGGCGCGTCGGCGGCCCTGCGGATTGGCTGTTCGAGCCCGAAGACGCGGACGACCTCGCTCATTTTCTCGCCTCCATCCCCGATACCCTGCCGCGCACGGTGCTGGGATTGGGCAGCAACGTGCTGATTCGCGACGGTGGCATCGAAGGCGTCGTGATCCACCTCGCCGGGACCATCAACCAGCGGCTGCGCGTGGACGCCGAGCGGGTGGAACTCGGTGCGGGTCTGGCCTGCGCCCAGGCGGCCAGATTTTGCGCCTCGGAGGGCCTGACCGGTGCCGAATTTCTGGCGGGAATACCCGGAACGATCGGCGGTGCCCTGGCGATGAACGCCGGGGCCTGGGGTGGTGAGATCTGGCCGCTGGTCGAGTGGGTGGAGACCATCGACTGCCGGGGATTGCGCCTGGTCCGTACCCCCGCCGATTACCGGATCGCCTATCGCACCGTCACCGGCGGTCACGGGGAGTTCTTTCTGCGGACGGTACTGCGTCTGCAGCCGGGCGATCCTTCGGCTGCGCGCGAGCGCATCCAGGGCCTGCTGCGGGAGCGTTCAGAGAAACAGCCACTGGGCCTTCCCTCCTGCGGGTCGGTGTTCCGTAACCCCGAGGGTGCCCACGCGGCGGCACTGATCGAGCAGGCCGGGCTGAAGGGCCTGCAACGCGGCGGCGCCGAAGTGTCGCGCAAGCACGCCAATTTCATCACCCATGACGGGACGGCGTCCGCCGCCGACATCGAGTGGTTGATTCAGGAAGTCCAGCAGCGGGTCGAGGCCCGCTTCGGCATCCGCCTCGTCCCGGAAGTCCGGGTGATCGGGCGCAAGGAGACGCAGCAATGACGAAGGTTCCGGAACGGGTCCGTCGCTACGGACGGGTCGCGGTGCTGATGGGTGGCTGGTCGGGCGAGCGGGAGATCTCGCTCGCGAGCGGCCAGGCCGTGCTGCAGTCGCTGCTGCGCAGCGGCGTGGACGCGGTGCCAATCGATCTGACGGTGCAACGGGCGCGGAATCTGGACCTGCTGGGATTCGACCGGGCGTTCATCGCCCTGCACGGCGAAGGGGGAGAGGACGGGACCCTTCAGGGTTGTCTGGACATCGCGGGCGTGCCGTACACGGGTTCGGGTGTCCTCGGTTCCGCCCTGGGGATGGACAAGCTCGCCTGCAAGCGGCTGTGGTCCGGTACCAGCCTTCCCAGTGCACCGTATCGGCTGCTGTCAAAGGACTTCGATCCCGAGGCGGTCGCCGATGCGCTGGGTCTGCCGCTGATCGTGAAGCCCTCCCGGGGAGGATCCAGCCAGGGTTTGACACGGGTCGAGAGCGTGGCGGGGCTGCAGGCGGCGTACGAGGAGGCCAGCCGGCACCCGGGAGTCGTGTTCGCCGAGGAATGGATCGTGGGTCGGGAATTCACGGTGGCCATCCTCGACAACCAGCCGCTGCCGGTGATCGAGATCGAGACGCCGGGGCGGTTCTACGACTACCACGCGAAATACGAGGCCGACACCACACAGTATCTGTGTCCCCCGCCGCTGGAGTCGGGCGCGCAGATCGAACTGCAGACGCTGGCTCTGAGCGCCTTCGCCGCCGTGGACGGCTACGGCTGGGGGCGGGTCGATTTGCTTCAGGACGTGCACGGCGAGAACTACCTGATCGAAGTCAACACCGTGCCGGGCATGACCAGCCACAGCCTGGTGCCGAAGGCGGCCGCACAGGCGGGAATCGATTTCGACCAGCTGTGCCTGCGCATCCTCGACACCAGTTTCCGTGCGGAGGGCCGTAGCGATGGCGATGCGTAACCGCCGGCGCGAGGCGCGCGTGCCGCTGCTGCACCGGGCGCGCCCGGTGCTTGGAGCCGGCGTGCGCGTCGCGGCGGGGATG
>SKTG01000275.1 GCA_007118045.1 Nitriliruptoraceae bacterium | reverse complement strand
GAGTCCCGCGCGTCGCAGTGCGCGAGCGCGCGACGGACGGGTGTCGCCCCGCTCCTCGGTCGCGGGGACCACCCGCAGCGGCGGCACGGACTCCGGCGCGACGACGCGCCGGGCGGCCGCCGTCAACGCGTAGGCGATCGGCTCGTCGGCGCCGTCGTCGAACGGCAGCGGTTGCTGCGACGGTGGCGCGTGGCTGCGGGTGTCGGTGTCCATGATGTGACCGTACGCCCGGGGTGTGACAGCCCGGCCGCGCGTCGGACGGCGAGGCCCTCAGCCGTCGAGGTAGCCCTCCAGCTCCCGCGAGTGCGAGGGGTGCCGCAGCTTGGCCAGCGCCTTCGATTCGATCTGGCGGATCCGTTCGCGCGTCAGCCCGAGCTCGCTGCCGACCTGCTCGAGGGTGTGGGGCTGCTCGTCGACGAGCCCGAACCGTCGCTCGATCACCGTGCGTTCGCGCGAGTTCAGCTCGCCGAGGACGTGGGAGAGGTGCTGGCGCAGCAGCAACCGGGCCGCCGCCTCGACCGGCACGGTGGCGTTGTCGTCCTCGATCAGCTCACCCATCGAGCCGTCGCCCTCCTCCCCGATCGGGGCGTCGAGCGAGGTCGGGTCGACCGAGAGCTCGCGGAACTCCTCGAGCTTCGCGACGGGCAGATCGACGGCCGCGGCGACCTCCTCCAGGGTCGGCTCGCGCCCGAGGCGCTGGACCAGCGACCGCTCGACCCGGCGTATCCGGTTCATGGTCTCGACCAGGTGCACGGGGATCCGGATCGTGCGCGACTGGTCCGCGATCGAGCGGCTGATCATCTGTCGGATCCACCAGGTGGCGTAGGTGGAGAACTTGTAGCCGCGCGTGTAGTCGAACTTGTCGACGGCGCGCATCAGCCCGAGGTTGCCCTCCTGGATCAGGTCGGGGAACAGCAGCCCACGCCCCAGGTAACGCTTGGCGATCGAGACCACCAGCCGCAGGTTGGCCTCGATCAGCTCCTGTTTGGCCCGCTGGCCGGTCCGTTCGACACGACGCAGGCGGGCTCGTTGCGCCGGTTCGAGGTGCAGCATCGAGTCGAGCACCGCCGCCGCGGCGGCTCCGGCCTCGACACGCTTGGCGAGGTCGACCTCGGACTCGGCCGTGAG
The DNA here is from genome assembly GCA_007118045.1 of Nitriliruptoraceae bacterium. Taxonomy (GTDB): domain Bacteria; phylum Actinomycetota; class Nitriliruptoria; order Nitriliruptorales; family Nitriliruptoraceae; genus SKTG01. Next base: position 3,739 of record SKTG01000275.1, on the reverse strand, counting down.
CAGGTCCACCCGGCCGATCTCGTTGAGGTAGAGGCGGACGGCGTCGACGCTGGCCGGGGCGTCGGCCGGGACCGCCGCGCGACCGCTCGGTTCCTCCCGCTCGTCACCGTCGTCCACCACGTGGACGTTGGCCCGACGCAACAAGCGGGCCACGTGGGGTACGGCTGCTCGGTCGAGATCGGCCTGGAACACGGCGGCTGCGACGTCGCGGGCCGTCACGAAGCCTCGCTCGCGACCGGCGTCGATCAGCTCCCCGATGACCGGATCACGCGAGGTCACCTCGTGGCCCGCGAGGTCGATCACGAGCGCCGCGCCGTCACCGTCACCGTTGGAGCTTGGCGGCTCGTCGTCGCCCGGATCGACGACGACCTGGAACTCGTCCGTGTCCACCCCTTCCAGCACATCGGTGCGGGGATCGTGGGGCGTACCGCTGGCCGCCACGAGAAGTCTCCTCGGCTCCGCGTTCCTCGGTTCATCCCCCGGCGAAACCGGGCGGACGCCGGGCGGCCACCTACGGATCGTGTCGGGTCCGGTCGGAGCGGACCCCGGCCCCGTGACCCGCGCCGGCCCTCCGGCGCGTACCAGCCGATGCTAGGGCCTCCGCAGGAGGCTGGACCGGTGGCCGCGACGGCACCGACACGGCGCGCACCGCCCGCACGCGACCCGTGGTCGGACGTTCGACCGCTGAGCCGCCGGTGCTGCCGGCAGCCGGAGCGATCCGGCCCGTCAGTCGGGGGCGGCCGTCAGCTGCCGCCGTCGCTGTTGCAGCTGCCCGAGCCGCCGCTGCAGTTCCTGCACCCGTTCGCGGTCGGTGGCGTGGTTGACCCGCGCGAGCTGGCCGTGCAGCTCGCGCTCCTCGGCCAGCAGGCGGTCGGCGAGCAGCCGGCGCACACGTCCACCCACCACCTCGCCGGCCAGCTCCGCGTCCTCGGTCTCCGGATCGTCCTCGAGCGCGAGCTCACGCAGGGTGTGACGCACCTCGTCGTCGTCTGCGCGCTCGAGCACGTCGGCCAGGGGCACGCCGACCCCGCCCGCTGCCACGACGGCGCGCAGGACCGCGCGCGCCCGGGGGTGCGTGAGGTCCGTTTCCTCGAGCTCGTACCACTCGTCCGGCAGCAGGTGGGGCAACTGGAGGGCCGCGCGTAACACGGACCGCTCCAGCCTGGCGCGGGCGAGGGTGGGCCCGCCGGCGGACGGGCGCGGCTCGGGCCGCCCCGACGCCGAGGCGGCGACGCCCTCGTGGACATCGAGTTCGATGCCCTCCCTCGCCGCCGTGCGCGCGACGAAGTCGTACGCGAGTCCGATCCCCTCCGCCACCTCGCTGCGAGCCCACTCCCGCCGCAGGTCGAGGTCGACCTCGCGACCGAGGACCTCCAACGCGTCACGGAGCGCCGCCGTGCGGCCGGATTCCGACTCGAGGTCAGCGTCGGCGAGGTGATGGCGGATCACGAACGGCACGACGGGTGTGGCGTCGTCGACGGCGGCCCGGAGCCCGGAGGCGCCGAGCTCGGCGACCAGGTCCGCCGGGTCCTGATCGGCCGGCAACACGAGCACCCGCAGGTCGAGCGCGACGCCGTCACCCGCGGTGCGCAGCTCTCGGGCGGCCTCCCAGGCGCGTTCGGCCGCCTTGACGCCGGCAGCGTCGCCGTCGAACGCGAGCACGACCCGTGGGGCGTAGCGGGCGATGGTCCGCAGGTGCTCGACGCCGACGGCGGTCCCGCAGGTGGCCACGGCGTTGGCGAACCCGGCCTGGTGCAGGGCCATCACGTCCGTGTAGCCCTCGCACACCAGCACCTGCTCGGCACGCACGATCTCCGCCCGGGCCTGACGCACGCCGTAGAGCACCCGGGCCTTCTTGTACAGAGGTGTCTCAGCGGAGTTGAGGTACTTGGGTGGATCGAAGTCGCCGTAGTCGAGCTCGGGCAGGATGCGACCCCCGAACCCGATGACGTCACCGCCCGGGTCGTGGATCGGGAACACCAACCGGCCGCGGAAGCGGTCGCGCAGACCCCCGCGGTCGTTGCGCACGGAGACTCCCGTGGCGACCAGGTCCTCGGCGTCGAAGCCGCGGCCGGTCAGCGTGCGCGACAGCTCCTCCCAGGCGTTGGGTGCGAAACCGAGCTCGAACGTCTCCGCGTCCGCCCGTCCGAACCCCCGGTGCTTGAGGTAGTCCCGCGCCACCTGTCCCCGGCTGGCGTAGAGCTGCTCGGTGAAGAAGTCGCGGGCGGCCGCGGTGACCGCGACCAGGCGGGAGCGCCGGCCGACGGCTCGCTGTTCCCGGGCAGTCAGCTGCTCGTACCGCAGCTGGAAGCCCGTGCGACGCGCCAGAGCCTCCACCGCTTCGGGGAACTCCAAGCCCTCGATGCGCATCAGAAAGTCGTAGATGTCACCGGAGACGCCGCACCCGAAGCAGTTGTAGAAGTTGCCGTCCGAGGTCACCGTGAACGACGGTGTCCGTTCCGTGTGGAAGGGACACAGGCCCTTGTGGGAGCGGCCGGCCCGCTTGAGGGTCGTGTAGTCGCCGACGACCACGACGATGTCGGCCTGCTGGCGCAACGCGTCGATGTCGTCCTTGACGATGCGGCCCGCCACCGGCCACCTCCTGGCTGATCGCCGCAGGCCTCTAGTCGGTCACGAAGGCCTCGTCCCAATCCGGGTCGAGTTCGTGCAGGAACGCGGTGATGCGTTCGACCTCGCTCAGCTCGCCGATCTGGGCTGCCGCGGCACGCAACCGCACCAGGCACGTCAGGAACGGCCGGTTCGAGGGCTGCGACCACCGGACGAAGTTGCTGCCGCCCCATCCGGCACCGCGCAGCGCATCCAGCCCGCGGTGGTAGCCGACCCGCGCGTATGCGTACCGTTCGATGGGTTCCACACCCAGCCTGGCCAGCTCCGCCCACCCCTCGATGAACGTCGGGTGGTCGGCGACGACCCGGCCCACGGCGGTCCGACGCTCGGTCTCCGGGGCGGCCAGCGCCCGTGCGAGATCGTCGCGCGCCGACTCGGGGGCCAGCGGTAGCACCGTGTCGTGCCGATCGGCCTGCGGGAGCTCCACGTCGTCCAACCTCTCGTCGGGCCTCGGTCGGTCCTCGGCGGGAAGGTAGCGGGACGGTGGTGTCGACCCACGGGGCGTCACCCGGCCGCTGTGCTCCGCCGCTGCGTTGTGGCCGCGAGCCCGGCGGCCATGCGGCGACGGCGCGCTGGCGGTGCGGAGGGCGCAAGGACGTACACCCGGTGGTGGGACGGTGTTATCCACGGGAGGCAGCCGACACGAGCGCCTCCGCGCCCGGGACGGTTCGGTGGCGGGGCCCGGAGCGCGAGGGCGCCCCCACTGCTGAGCTGATCCTCGACGACCGGAGGACATCCCATGATCAGCACGAGATCACGTCTCACCACGGTTCCACTGGCCCTGGTCGCCGACGACGCGCTGGTCGCTCAGTTCGTGCCGGAGCCTGCGGAGGACCCGTTCGGTGTGTTCGGCGCTCCGGGCGTCGAGTTGCCGTTCGTCTGGGGTGTCTACCTGCACGAGGACCACCTCGGGCGGCGGCCTTTCGAGCGCTACGCGTTGGCCAGCGACATCAACTCCGGGCTGTGGGTCTTCCAGCTCGAGGGTGAGCGGGCGAACCGCATGGGCCAGGACGCCAGCGGCGGTCGAGCCGGGGGCCCGCGGGGCTGACCCGCCGTGGCGGCCGGCTGGGGACGCGCCCGACGTCCCCAGCCGGCCCCTCACGCGCGGACG
>SKTG01000378.1 GCA_007118045.1 Nitriliruptoraceae bacterium | reverse complement strand
GCCGCTTCGCGGGGATCCCGCCCGAGGCGTTCCGCTTCTACGAGGAGCTGTCGAGCGAGGGCAACAACGACCGGGCCTGGTTCGACGCGAACCGCCGTGTCTACGAGCGCTCGGTCCGCCTGCCGCTTCTCGCCCGGCTGCGCGCCGCCGTCGACGACGGTCGGCGAGGTGGCGCGCTCGTCCGGGCGGTGGCGCTGGTGCGGGAAAGGGGGTTGCGGGTACGTGGTCAGGAGCTCGTCCGGGCTCCCCGCGGCTTCTCGACCGATCATCCACGCATCGAGCTGTTGCGTCACCGCTGGTTGACCGTCGAGCGCTCCTGGCCGGTCGAGGCCTGGATGCACTCCGAGGAGGCGTACGAGCGCATCACCGGGGTGTGGCGCGACGCAGCCCCCGTCACCTCGTGGTTGCGACGCCACGTCGGGGCGCCGGTCGAACCCGTCGGTCGCCGGTGAGCCGTGCCGGTGCGAGGGAGGGACGTCCATTTGCCCGAAGCTCGGTACGGTCCCGCCGACGGTCGCCCGCGGCTGACGGCGACGCACGGGCCGTCCGCCCCCGACCGCAGGAGCCCTCCCAGTGGCCACGCTCGTGCTCGTCCGTCATGCCACGACCGCCTCCACCGGCAGGCGTCTGGGTGGCTGGACCCCGGGGGTCCACCTCGACAGCGCGGGCGAGGCCCAGGCGGAGGCGACGGCGGCGCGGTTGGCCGACGCACCGATCACCGCCGTCTACAGCTCACCCCTGGAGCGGACACGGGAGACCGCGCGGGCCGTGGCCCGGCCGCACGGCCTGCGCGTCCGGACGCGACGCGGGCTCGGGGAGGTCGACTACGGGGACTGGACCGACAAGCCGCTCGGGCAGCTGCGGCGACGCAAGGCCTGGGCGGTGGTCCAGGCCACGCCCTCGCGGATGGCCTTCCCGGGTGGCGAGACGATCCGCGGGGCGCAGGCGCGGGCGGTCGACGCCACCGAGGCGCTCGCGGCCGAGCACGGTGACGAGACGATCGTGTGCGTCAGCCACGCCGACGTCATCAAGGCCGTCGTGGCGCACCACCTCGGCATGCCGTTGGACACGTTCCAGCGCTTGGACGTCGCACCGGCCTCGGTCACCCTCCTACACCTGCCGGCGACCGGCCACCCCGTGCTCGGTCGCTTCAACGACACCGGCCCGTTGCCAGGATCCAACGGCGGAGGTGGTGCGTGATGGACATCGAGCTGACCGAACCGCACCACGTCACCGCGGGTTACGTGGGCGAACCCGGTTCGCGCACGTTCTACCTGCAGGCCCAGGACGACGACGTCCTGCTGACCCTCCAGCTGGAGAAGGCGCAGGTGGAGGGCATCGGCGAGCTGCTCGGGCAGCTACTGGCCAGGGTCGACGACGCACCGGCGACCGACTGGGATCGGCGGGCCATGGAGCTGCGCGAGCCGATCGACCCTCGGTGGGTGATCGGCGAGCTCTCGCTCGGCGTGGACCCCGATGCCGAGCGCTTCGCGCTGGAGATCGCCGAGCTGGCGACCGAGGAGGGGGTCGAACCCCGGCAGGCACGGGTCTGGTGCGACCGCGACCAGGCGCGCCGGCTCGCGGCGCACGCCGTCGAGGTGGTCGGGGAGGGCCGACCGCACTGCCAGCTGTGCGGCCGCCCGACGCAGCAGGACGGTGACCACGTCTGTCCCGCCACCAACGGCCACGGCAAGCTGTCCCGGTGAGTCCGTGACCGACCACGAGCCAGGCGCGGCCTCGGAGCCGAGCGAAGGGGGCGAGGAGACCACGGCGCCGAGCTCGGAGACACGGCTGCGCACGGCGCCGCTCGAGGTGGTCGGACGCTTCGCGGACGCCTCGAACGCCACCCTGCTGGTTCGGCTGCTCGACCGTGACGCCCGATCGCTCGAGGACCTCGCCGAGCGGTTGGGCCGCACGCCGGAGGTGGACGAGCTCGACCCGGTCGACCTCGCCGTCTACAAGCCCCGCCGGGGCGAGGCACCGCTGTGGGACTTCCCGACCGGCACGCTCCACCGGAGGGAGGTGGCCGCGTACGAGCTCTCGGTGGCCCTGGGCTGGGACCTGGTACCGGAAACGGTCCTGCGCGAGGACGCGCCGTTCGACGTCGGCAGCCTGCAACGGTTCGTCCGGCACGATCCGCAGCGGCACTACTTCACGCTGCTGGAGACCGGGGACGGGCAGGTGCGCGGGCAGCTCCTCGACATGGTCGTCTTCGACCTCGTCATCGACAACGCGGACCGCAAGGCGGGGCACGTCCTGCTCGACGCGGCGGCCACCGGGACCCGGATCCGCCTGGTCGACCACGGGGTCGCCTTCAACGTCGAGCGCAAGCTGCGCACCGTCGCCTGGGATCTCGCCGGCGAGACCATCCCGGGTGAACGCCTCGCTGACGTCGACCGCGTCCGTGAGGCGCTGGACGGCGAGCTCGGGACGCGGTTGGGGCGCCTGCTCGACGACGCCGAGGTGTGGGCGTTGCGTCGGCGGGTCGAGGCGGTGCTGGCGCTGGCCGTGCTGCCCGAGCCCAGTGGCCCGTACCCGTACCCTTGGCCGTTGCTCTGAACGTCGCCCGTTGCGCGGGTGACGCGGCGCCGAGGACCCGGCGAGGTGACCGTGCACGTAGGTGAGCTGGCCACGACGGGTCGTCGGCTCGAGCGTTCCCACGTGAGCCGCTGATGGCGACCTACCGCGAGCAGGGCATCGTCCTGCGCAGCTACAAGCTCGGGGAGACCGACCGCATCGTCCACCTGCACACGCAGGGACGCGGCAAGGTGCGTGCGGTCGCGAAGGGTGTGCGCCGTCCGGGCAGCCGGTTCGGTGGCCGGTTGGAGGCCTACAGCCACGTGGACCTGCAGCTCTACGAGGGCCGCAACCTCGACGTGATCAACCAGGCCGAGCTGCTGGCCAGCCACGCCGCCGTCCGAGCGGACTTCGCCACCTCCGCGGGGGCGTCGGTGATGGTCGAGTTGGTCGATCTCGTCGCCCAGGAGGGCGAGCGCGACAACGCCCTCTTCCTCCTGCTGCGGGCCGGGCTGCAGGCCCTGGACGCCGGGCCGGCCGACCCGGCCGTGTTCGTCGACGCGTTCCTGCTCCGGGCCGCGTCGATCGTGGGCTTCCACGCGGACACCGCCGCGTGCGCGGTGTGTCGCAGGCCCGGGCCGCACGCGTTCCTCAGCGTCAAGGCCGGCGGGACGCTGTGCTCCGACTGCGCCCCTCCGGGCACGCGAGCCGTCGACCCGGCCGTGATCGCTGGCGTCGGGTTGCTGGCCACCCCGGGGGAGTGGGCCAGCCTGCCCGCGTTCGCTCGGGACGACGCCCTCGCCCACCGCACGGCGGCGTCCTACGCGCGGGCGTTCGTGGAGCACCACCTCGACCGGCGGCTGCGTGGCTACCCGGCCGTGCCGCGCGGCTGAAGGCTTCGGCGTCAGCGTCGGCGGGGTCGCGGTCGGCCGGGTCTTCGACCTCGCGGTCGGCCGGGTCCTCGACCTCCTCGTCGACCTCGCCGTCGAGCGGCGGTAGCAGGGCCTCCACCGCCACACCGAGCACGGCCCCGCCGGCGCGGACGAGCAAGGGTTCGATCGCGATCAGCTCGACGGGTCCGTCTCGACCCAGCGGGCCGAGCTCCAGGCGTCCGAGCTCGCGTCCGTCGCGTACGTCCCGCATGACGAGCCCGTCCTCGGAGAGCACCGCCACGTCGCCGCTCGCCACCAACGCGACGGCGCTCCTCGGCTGCGCGTGGGGCAGCTCCCACGCGGCGGCATCGGCGAGACGCACCACCTGCAACGGACCCCCGTCGATCCCCAGCACGAGGTGGTCGGCGTCGACGGCGGGCTCCAACGTCTCGTCGAGGTCGCCGTCGAGCCGGACGCTCACCCGTTCGTCCGTTCCGACCTCGACGACCTCGATGGACGTGCCGCCCTCCGGTGGCGCGCCGACGGCAGCGGCGGTCACGCGGTCGGGATCGAGCACCAGCCGGCGCACGGGTCCCCCGAGCTCGTGCGTCACGGCTCGGCCCGAGGCGTCGACGGTGACCAGGGTGTCGGGCTCGGAGGTGGCGACCACCGCTCCCGCCCCGGCGCGCTCCAGATGCGTGACGCTGCCGGCGACGCCGATCTCCCATCGGTCGGCCCCGGTGTTCGCGAACAGGGCCCGGAGCCGGCCGTCGGGACCCTCGAGCGTCACGCCTTCCGGTGCCAGCCACGCGCGGCCCCCGGGGTCGACGTCGCGCCGCCACCCGGGTGTGCCGACGACGCCCCGGGCGGTCAGCTCCGTGCCGTCGGTCACGAACAGCCACGGTTCGTCGATCGCCGCTTGCTGCACCGGCGCCTCGAACCCGCCCAGTCGGCGACCCCCGTCGAGCTCGACGAAGGTGCTGCCCTCGCCGCTGGTCACGGCGACCGTGCCGGCCGCGGTCCCCGGATGACGTGTCAGCGGGGCGGCGAACGAACGCGTCCACGATGGCCGTTCGGTGCCGGCGCGGTACGAGGCGAGCTCCCCTGCCGGATCGGTGACGAGCAGGCGTCCTCCCACGAGCTCGACCGCCACCTCCTCGGACAGGCCGAGGTCCGCGGACCATGCGAGGCACGTCACCTCGGTCGTGGCACCTCCGTTCGAGGTGACGCAACGCTGCACGTCCTCGGGCCGGAGCTCGGCCACCACCACGGCGAGCGCGCCGCCGACCAGGAGGGCCACCACCACCGCGACGGCCGGGCGCGGAGCCGGTCGACGGCTCGGATCGCGAGCCCTGGCCGGATCGGTCGCGGGCGTGGCGGTGACGGTTGCGGGCTCTGCCGTGGTGGTTCCGGGTTCCGCGGTGGCGGTTGCGGGTTGCGCGGTGGTGGTCCCGGGTTCTGTGGTGGTGGTCCCGGGTTC
>SKTG01000110.1 GCA_007118045.1 Nitriliruptoraceae bacterium | reverse complement strand
GCTCGCGGCCGCGTGGTCGGCGGTCCCCGGCCTGCCCGCGATCCTCCAGAGCCAGCACCCGATCGCCGCCGTGACCGCGCTCGGCCTGGCCGGCCTGGCGGTCGTGCTCGCCCAGCTGATGCTCACCTCGCTGCCGGAGCTGCTCGCCGTGCGGGCGCGCGTGGCCGGAGATGCGGTCTCGTGACCATCGTCGTCGGCGCCCTGGTCGTCGTGGTGATCCTGCTCGCGATCCTCGTGGCCGGGCTGTTGCGCAGCCACGCGACGATCCTGCGCAGGCTCCACGAGCTCGGTGCCGGCACCGAGCTCGACCCGGGTGTCAGGGTGGCGACCCCGGATCCCGGCACCCCGACGACCACCCGGGTGGTGCCACGCACCGACGGGACCGTCCCCGCTCCGAGCCCCGACGTGCCCGACGGACGGCCGGCCACCGACGTCTCCGGGGTCGGGCCCCGCGGCGAGGCGATCGCCGCCCGGGTCGTCGGGGTCGAGCACGACACCGTGCTCGTCTTCCTCTCCAGCGGTTGCACGACCTGCCTCGGTTTCTGGGAGGACCTCGCGTCCCCGCAGCTGCCGGACGGGACCCGGCTGCTGATCGTCACCCGCGGTGTCGAGGAGGAGAGTCCCTCCGCGGTCCTCGAGCTCGCCCCACCCGGCGCGACCGTGATCATGAGCAGCTCGGCCTGGGACGAGCTGCGCGTGCCCGGCAGCCCGTTCGTCGTGCTCGCCCACGGCCCGAGCGGACGGGTGGTCGGCGAGGGCACGGCCGAGAGCTGGGCGCAGGTCCTGGCCCTGTTCCTGCGGGCCGGCGGTGACGGGCGGCTCGGTTCGCGGGACAAGGCCGGTGCCGATCGCCGCCGGGAGCAGGAGCTGGACCGCATCCTGCTGGCCTCCGGGATCGCTCCCGGCGATCCCAGCCTCTACCGCTCCTCGGACGCGACCCCGGCGGACGCAGCCGCGGCGGAGACCACCCCCGACGCGGCGACCGAGGAGCGATGATGCTGCTCGTACTCGGCATCACGCTGGCCGCGCTCGCGGCGCTCCGCAGCAGCTGGTCACCGTGAGGCGAGTCGATGCTGGCCAGCATCTCCCCGGTCGGGGAGGCCTCGAGACGACAACGGTGGCCGATCACCGTCACGGCCTACGCGCTCGCCTCGACGCTGGGAGGAGCCCTGATCGGCACCGTGCTGGCCGGGATCGGGGCGGCGGTGGGCACCGGCAGTTGGGGCGCCTGGGCGCTGGTGCTGCTCGCCGTCGTGGCGCTCGCCGGCGCGGCGATCGACGCGGGACCGGCTCACGTACGGGTACCGAGCTGGCGACGCCAGGTCGACGAGCGTTGGCTGACGACCTACCGCGGCTGGGTCTACGGCGCCGGCTACGGCTTCCAGCTCGGCGCCGCCGTGCTCACGATCGTCAGCTCGCCCATCACCTACGCGGCGTTGTCCGCCGCCCTGCTCACCGGCCGCCCCCTGCACGGTGCGGTCGTCGGGGCGACCTTCGGCGCGGTGCGTGCGGCGCCCTTGCTACTGACGGGTCGGGTGCGCACCGCGGCCGGGCTCCAGCGGTTGCACCGTCGGCTGGACGCCGCGACGCGACGCGTGGGGCTGGCCGCGATCGGCGCGCAGCTGCTGGTCGGGACGACGGCCGCGGCGCTCGCGTTCGTGGGGGTGCCCTCGTGACCACCGATCGGAGCCGGGCATGGAGCTGAGGGGCCACGGGCTCGCCGCGGAGATGCCACCCGGCTGGGAGGGTGCGATCTCGCTCGAGTCGAGCGCCGGGAGCGTGGCACTGGCCGAGGTCGGTGGCAGCCTGCGGCCCGTGGCCCATCTCGCCACGTTCCCGCTGCCCAGCGACCGCGGCGACTTCGGCAGCGGAGCGGTCGAGCTGATGCGGACCGAGGACGTCTTCGTCGCGCTGCTCGAGTACGACCCGGCGGAGGCCGGCACCGAGCTCTTCGCCCGTCGGGGCCTGCCACGACGGCTCGACCCCCGCCTCTTCAGCCCGGCCGCGCTGCAACGTGGCCAGCGGGGTCAGGCGGGCTTCCAGGAGTTCTTCACCCAGGCCGGCCGGGCCTTCTGTCTCTACGTCGTGCTCGGTGACGCCGACGACGCCCACCTGCAGGTCCGCAGGGTCGAACGGGTGCTCGCCGGCGTCCGGATCGAGGAGCTGTGATGCCCCAGGTCTCCGCCGCTCCCGTCCGCACCACGGACGCCGAGGGTGCCCACCGTCCGACCCTCACCGAGCGGACCGTCGACCGGATCGCCCGCCGGGCCGGGCGCTCGGACCGCCCGGGTCTGACCCGCCGCAGCTTCCTCGTACGTGCCGCCGTGATCGGCTCCGTGCTCACGGTCGCGCCCCTGCGTTGGCTCGTGCATCCCACCAGCGCCTACGACACGGTCTGCGGCGAGGGGGCCTCGTGCGGCGCCGGGTGGACCGCCTTCTGCTGCACGATCAGCCAGGGCGCCAACACCTGCCCACCCGGATCGTTCGTGGCGGGCTGGTGGAAGATCGACGACTCGCCGTTCTGCAACGGGAACCCGCGCTACATCATCGACTGCAACCGCTCCCGCGGGTCGAGCTGCAACTGCCGGTGCGCCTCGGGGACCTGCGACCAACGCCGCGTCTGCTGCAACGTCTTCCGGTACGGCCAGTGCAACACCCAGATCCCGGGGGTCACCGAGGTGGTGTGCCGGGTGGTGGTGTGCACGACGCCGTGGAACTGGGATCCCAACTGCGGGCGCACCGTCCGCACCGACAACCGCACGCGCACGCACAACGCGCCGTGCCTGCCGGGCACGAACCCCTCCCCGATCGAGGTCCGCTACCAGGACCTCGGCCTCACCGGGTCCGTCCTCGGGGCGCCGGTCGCGGCGGAGCGGGCCGGGCCGCGGTCCGGCTCCTGGCGACGCTACGAGCGGGGGGTCATCGCGCACCGCAGCGCCTCCGGGACGCGCGTCCTGCGCGACTCGCTCGCGGCCGAGTACGTCGACACCGGCGGGCCGGGCGGCTCGCTCGGGTACCCGACGAGCAACCACCAGCGACTGGGGGACGGCCTCGGGGAGCGCGTGCGGTTCGAACGTGGCGACATCTACGTGCGGCTGGGCGACGCCGTCACGCTGCTCGGCCCGAGCGCGGTGCGCTACCGCGAGCTCGGCGGTCCCGGCGGTGCCCTGGGGCGTCCGACGCAGGGCACCCGACCGGTCGGTGACGGCCGAGGCAGCGTGACCCGGTTCGAGAACGGTGCGATCTACGCCTCCGGCCGCACCGGCGCCCGGGAACTGACCGGCGCCTTCCTCGATCGGTACGAGACCCTCGGCGGCCCCGAGGGCAGCGGTCTGGGCTACCCGCGTACCGGCGGCGATGCGCAGCACCAGCCCTTCGAACGCGGCGTCCTGCTGCTCGTCGCGGGCCACATCCGGTTCCTACGCGGCACGATCGCGCAGCGCTACGAACGTCTCGGCGGCGCCACCGGCCCCTGGGGGGCGCTCCGCTCCGACCAGAGCCGCGTCGGCGACACCGAGGTGGCCGTGTTCGCCGAGGCGACGGTCTACGCCGGCGACGGCCTCCGCCCGAGCGCCATCACGGAGCCGGTCCTCTCCGCCTACGAGACCGAGGGTGGGCCCGGCGGGTCACTCGGGCCACCGACCGGTGACAGCTTCCGCACCCGCAGCGGTCATCACCGTGGCGACTTCCGGGCCGGCGCGCTCGAGGTCGATCCGAACGACGGCTCGGTCCGACGGCTGCGGGGCCGCGCGACCCGGGTCCCGAGCGAGCTGACCCGTTGACCCCGAACCGCCGAGAGCCGCAAGGAGCTGCCATGCCCACCCACCGGATCCGCAACCGGCTCCTCGTCCTCGGAGCGCTCGGTGTGCTCGCGCTGGCGGTGCCCGCGTCCGCGGCGGACCGCTTCGACGACGTGCCCGCCGACGCGACGCACGGCGCGGGGATCGGGGACGTCGCCGACGCCGGCATCACCGGTGGCTGCGCCTCCGGGCGGTACTGCCCCTGGGACGACGTGAGCCGCGCCCAGATGGCGACCTTCCTGTCGCGGACCGGTTCGCGGGCCGACTTCGCCTCCAACACCGCCGAGCTCAACACCGCCACGGGCTTCGACGGGGTGCCCGCCTCGGTGACCGTGCGGTCGGTCGCGGCCGGTGACGGTGAGAACGCGGTGACGCTCACGGGCTCGGTCTCGGTCCACTCCGATGGCGACGTCAGCACCTGCCCGTGCGAGGTGGAGGCGTTCATCTTCGCCGACGACGGCAACGACGCCACGAAGGGACCTTCGAGCTGGACGCAGCTGCCGGCCGAGACCAACAGCAACGGCCGGGTCGCCGCGTCCGTCCCGATCCAGTGGATGCACACGATCCCCGGCGGCGGGGAGGAGACCTACCGGGTGGCGGTGTTCCTCAACGGCGTCGAGGGCGGGTCCGGGCCCACCGGGGTGCGAGCGGAGGCCTCGCTGTCGGCCGTGCTGGCCCCGTTCTCCGAGTAGCCCCACCGCCGCAGGCGCGACCCGGGCACCAGCGGGGCCAACCGACGCAGCCACGCTCCCGGGAGGCTTCCCGGGACACGGCCGTGGAGCCCGGCACGCGCGACGCGCGCGGACCAGGGCAAGGCGACACCGCGGCGCCCGGAGGCGGCCCGCACCAGTTCACGCGTGCCCACGGGACCGGGACCCACGACGACGATGGCCGCCGCCGTCGTGACCGCCAGGGCGTCGAGCGCGGCCGCGTCACGCCGGCACACCAGGACGTCGACGTCGGGGTCGACGCCCGCGTCGAGGACCGTCGTGCCGATGCGCCGGTCGACCGGCTCGGGCGGGTGCTCGTGGTCGGTGAGGTGGACGGCCCTGGCGTCGGGGACGCCCGGCAGGGGCAGCGAGCG
>SKTG01000450.1 GCA_007118045.1 Nitriliruptoraceae bacterium | reverse complement strand
TGTCGACGCCGGTACCCGACGGCGCCGGCCGTCGGGCAGCGGTGGCCGGACGCCACGGCAGCGAGGCCGGTGGGACGCGGGCAGCGGCGCGGGGCACGCGTGCAGCGGCGCGGGGGACACGTGCAGCGACGGGGTCGTCGCGGCGTCAGCTGGGGTCCGAGCTGGGTCGATCTCGCCCGATCCGAGACCGGTCAGGTGCTCGATGGACGGGACACCTCCACACCCGGGAGGCTCCGGCGACGTACCTTCTGGTCGCTGTGTGCGCAGCTGACGAACGAGCGGGAAGCCCGTGTGGGACGAACCATCGACGCCGACGGTGCCGCGCGTGCTCTCCGACCGGTACGAGCTGCGGGTCCGGATCGGCACGGGGGGCGCCGGTGTGGTCTGGCGCGCCCACGACCGGCTCCTCGACCGGGTCGTGGCCGTGAAGCTGCTGCACCCGGAGCTCGCGAGCTCCCCTGAGACCCGGGTGCGCTTCCAGGCCGAGGCCGCGGCCGCCGCCAAGCTGACCCATCCGAACGCCGTCATCGTCCACGACATCGGTCGGGAGGGGGACAGCGACTACCTCGTGATGGAGCTCGTCAGCGGCGCGACGCTCGCACAGTTGTTCGCCAGGGGCCCACTACCCGCGCCGCTCGTCGCCTGTCTCGGTCACCAGGTCGCGCTGGCCCTGGCCGCGGCGCACGGGCGGGGTCTCGTGCACCGGGACATCAAGCCGGCGAACGTCCTGGTCACGGAGGACGGTGTCGCCAAGGTGGTCGACTTCGGCATCGCCCAGGCGCTCGGAGACGCGACCTCGAGGTTGACGCAACCCGGTCACGTCATGGGGACCGCCCGATACCTGGCGCCCGAACAGCTCCGAGACGTCGACGTCGACGCTCGCGTCGACGTCTACACGCTCGGTCTCCTGCTGCACGAGGCGTTGACGGGCGACGCCCCCTTCGGCTCGGGCTCGGCCGCGGAGATCGCCATGCGCCGGCTCACCGGCGGGCCACCATCGCTCCGGACGCACGGCGTACCGGTACCGACCGACCTCGTCGACGTGATCGAGGTCGCGACCGCCCTGGATCCCCGCGATCGCTTCGCGACCGCCGCGCCGTTCGCCGACGCGCTCGTGCCGATGGTGCCCGGCGACGCCACCGGGAGGCTCGCTCGGCTCGTCGCCATGACGGTCTGGGAGGCCGAGGACCCCGGCGCGCTCTTCGACGACGTGGACGCGGATCCGGCCGCCGATGCGGCGGCTGCCCGGGAGCTGCACACCTGGCGGGACGTGGACCGGTACGACGAGCCCGCGATCACCGAGGGGGCGTCGGCGGACGGTGCCTCGTCGGCGCTCGGAGCGACGTCGGGCTGGGCGGACGAGCCGTTCCATCCCGCGTCCCGCACCACGGAGCTACGACAGGACCCCGCCGGGACGCCGGATCGCGCGCGTGCACGGGGCCGCGTCCGGCGACGTCGCCGGCGGCTGGCCGCCCTGGTCGTGGTCGCCGGACTCCTCGCTGGGGTGGCGGCGGTCCCGGCCCTGACCGACATCTGGCCGCTCGGCACCGGTGGTGGCGACGACGTCGCCGCCGACCAGCCGGTCGTCGGGGACGGCCCCGACGACGCTGACGGACGGGACGGCGAGGCAGAGGACCGGGCGGACGCCCCCGGGGTCGTCGCCGTCACCGCCGCCGGCGACCACGATCCGTTCGGATCGGGCGAGGAGCACCCCGCGGACGTCCCGAACGCCTTCGACGCCGATCCGGCGACCGCCTGGCAGACCTCGCGCTACCAGGGCGACCCGCAGCTCGGGGGGCTCAAACCGGGTGTCGGTGTCTGGTTCGAGCTCGAGGATCGACGCGAGATCGTCGAGGTGACGGTGGCATCGGACAGCCCAGGGGCCTCGTTCACGCTCTACGCCGGCGACGCGACGCCGGCGCCGGATGCCGACCCCGACCAGTGGGGCACCGCGGTCGGCCAGGCGACCGACACCGGCGGTCAGGTGACGATCGAGCTCGAGGATCCCGTCGAAGCGGATGTCTGGATGGTCTGGCTGACCGAGCTCCCCCCGGACGGTGGGGGCTTCCAGGCGACCATCACCGACGTCACGTTCGCCAGCAGCTGAGGCCCGAGACGGCTCGCCGGCCGGCGAACCGGGGGACCGAGCCGGCGGACACGCGTGCGGGGACGGTCCAGCCGCCGGCGGGGCGTCGCTAGAAGACCGTCAGTTCGACGCGGTCGGTCAGCTCGCTCAGGGCCAGCCGGCCCGCACGCGAGTTCCCACTCGGGTCCAGCGGTGGTGACCACACGCACACGCCCAGCCGTTCGGGCGCGGAGGCGATGATCGCGCCGGCGATCCCGCTCTTGCACGGCAGCCCGACGCTGTAGGCGAACTCGCCCGCCGCGTCGTAGGTGCCGCACGTGAGCATGATCGCGGCGACGCGCCGTGCCAGGGCCCCGGAGAGGATCCGATCCCCGGACCCGGGGTCGACCCCGTCGTTGGCGAGGAACCGGGTGGCGCGTGCGAGCTGCCGTGTCGTCATCATCACCGCGCACGCGTGGGTGTAGGACTCGATCACGTCGTCCACGCTGTGGCGCAGGTTGCCGAAATCGGCCATGAGGTTCGCCATGGCACGGTTGCGGTGGCTGGTCTCCTCCTCGCCGGCGACCACCCGCTCGTCGACCTCGACCGGTTCGCCGGCGAGCTTGCTGAGCAGCCCGAGGGTGGACGCCTTGACGTCGTCGCAGTGGTCCAGCAGGACGTCGTCGACGATCAGCGCCCCGGCGTTGATCATCGGGTTGCGGGGGATGCCCTCCTCGTGCTCGAGCTGGACCAGCGAGTTGAACGGGTCACCCGAAGGTTCCCGTCCGACCCGTGACCACAGCTCCTCGCTGACGCCGCTCCCGGCCTCCGCCTTCTGCAACGCCAGCACGAGCGAGAAGACCTTGGAGATGCTCTGGATCGGGAAGACCTCGTCGACGTCGCCCGCCGCGTGCTCCGTGCCGTCGAACTCGGTCAGCGCCATCGCGAAGCGCTCCGGGTCCACGTGCTCCATCCCGGGGATCTCCCGGGCCACCTGCCCCTCGTGCGCGGCCGGACGCGCGATCTCGACCACCTCGTCCAGCACCTTGTCCAGGTCGGTCGGGACGTCTCGTTCGGCTCGGGTCGTTGCACTCACGTCTCGTCTCCGTCCTCGTCGGGTGGCCGTGGCCAGGGTCTACGGTCGTCGTCCGAACGGGTCTCGGACCCACCCGGTGTACGAGCGTGCGCGAACCTATGGCACGTGAGGCTCGTCCACGCGCGGAGCCCACCGACGCCCGGCCGGACCCGGTCCGACGCACACGTCCCCCCGACCTCGCCAGCAGGGAGCCCAGTGACCGACGCCGTACCCACGACGATGCCTGCCGCTCGGATCCACGCCTTCGGCGGCCCCGAGCAGGTGGTGGTCGAGGCCGTTCCCGTCCCGGAGGCCGGGGTGGGGGAGGTGCTGGTGCGTGTCACGGCCGCGAGCCTCAACGGCGCCGACCTGGAGATCCGCAGGTCGGGGTTCGACGGGTACTTCTCGCCGCCGTTGACGCTCGGCATCGACCTCGCCGGCGAGGTGGTCGCGCTCGGACCCGAGGTCGACTCGTTCGCGGTCGGTGACCGTGTCCACGGACGACGATCCGCCGCCGCACGGGGGACCCACAGCGCGTACGCGGCCATGCCCGCGGACGAGCTCACGCCGACACCCGCGGAGCTGGCTCAGGTCAGCGCGGCGGCCGTACCGGTGGTCGGGTTGGCGGCGTGGCAGTCGCTGTTCGACGTCGGCCGGCTGGAGGCGGGCGATCGGGTGCTCGTCCAGGGTGCCGGCGGAGCGGTCGGCCACCTCGCCGTGCAGTTCGCCGTGTACAAGGGCGCCCACGTCATCGCCGTGGACGGTGCCCACGCGGCGGCGCGGCTCGAGGCGCTGGGCGCGCACCAGGTCCTCGACTTCCGCACCGACGACGTGCCCGCGGCCGCGGGGAACGTGCAGCTGGTGGTCGACACCGTGGGTGGACCGGTCACCGCCGCCTCGCTCGAGCTCCTCGCCGAGGGCGGACGTCTGGTCACCCTGGTCGGTGAACCGGACCAGGACGCCGCCGCTCGCCGGGGCGTCATCGCGACCACGATCGACTCGTGGATGGATCGTCACGAACTGGCCAGGATCGACGAGCTGCTGGCCGCGGGCACCGTCACCGTCGACGTCGCCACCACGGTGCCGCTGTCGCAGGCACGGCGAGCTCACGAACTGGCGGAGACCGGCGAGGTCGCCGGCAAGATCGTGCTCGAGAACGACACCTGAGGGACCTGAGCGGCCCGGCGAGGCCTCCTCAGTCGTTCGCGGGTTCGGGGGCCAGCCGGACCGCCACCGCGACGACCTCCGACATCGGCAGGATCAGCGGTCGGAACGTCGGCAGCTCCTGCAACGCACGCACCAGGGGACCGACGTGTCCGCCCGTCGTCGAGGTGTCGCGCAGCACCAGCAGGCCGCCCACGCGCAGGAGACGGTGGGCGTGCTCGAGCACGGTGTCGGTCTCGCCCGGCCCCGTCTGCAGCAGCACGAGGTCGTAGTGGTCGTCGGAGAGGCGCGGCAGGACGGTGGCGGCGTCGCCGTGGATGTTGCGCACCCTGGCCTGGTGCTCGACGGTGGCGACCGTCTCGGTGGCCACCCGATGCGCGCGTTCGTCGGCTTCCAGGCTGGTCAGCACCCCACCGCTCGGCAGCGCCGGCAGCAGCCAGGCGGCGGTCTCGCCGCCGGCCGCCCCGACCTCGACGACGGAGTCGATCTCGAAGGTCTCGACCAGCCACTGCAGCAGGGCTCCGACCTCGGGCGGGGGAGCGTTGCCCGAGGGTCCGGTCCTGGGCGCCGGAGCCGGGTCCGGTACCGGCGCCGCGGCGGCCGG